>JAISRS010000560.1 GCA_031273485.1 Prevotellaceae bacterium | reverse complement strand
CTTATTAAAGCATCGCAACTCATTCTATCACTATCTATTCTTGTATTGATACACGAATTGGGTCACTTCATTTTCGCACGAATATTTAAGGTGCGAGTCGAGAAATTTTACCTGTTTTTCGATGCAGGGTTCTCTTTATTCAAATATAAACCTAAAAAATCGGAAACAGAATACGGCATAGGCTGGCTGCCTTTGGGCGGGTACTGTAAAATCGCCGGAATGATAGACGAATCAATGGATGTTAACCAACTGAACGCCGAACCGCAACCCTGGGAATTTAGAACCAAACCCGCATGGCAACGCCTGCTGATAATGCTGGGAGGCGTGCTGTTCAATGTTATACTTGCATTTTTCATCTACGTAGGGATGTTAACCTGCTGGGGCGAAGAATATCTTGCCAACAAAGATGCTGTCCACGGCGTTTCGTGCGATACGGTAGCCCTTAAAATGGGATTCCGAGACGGAGATAAAGTGCTGGCGATTAACGGCAAACCCATAGACGCATTCTCTGATATTCAACGCAGAATGACCCTCTACAGAGAAATGGACATAACGCTGCAAAGAGGAAACGAAACGGTGACAATCTCTCCCGATTATTACGAAAACGTATCGGCTATGGCTAAAACCCGATTCCTGCAACCGCTGATTCCGTTTATCATAGCCAACGTTCCCGACTCGTCGCACAATAAAACGTCGGGACTTGCGCCGGGCGATAAAGTAACAGGCGCGGCTGGAATCAAAACCTGTAATATTAACGAAATAAAAAGAATCCTGTCGGAAAATAAAAACAGCAGCATCCGCCTGACGGTAAACCGGAACAATACCGAAGACACCGTTACGGTGAAAGTCAACAGCGAGGGAATGATTGGCGTGGAACTTGAAACGGACTTTACAAAATTCTTCCCGATTATACAGCGACAATATAATTTCTTTGAATCCTTTCCGGCGGCAGTGGTCAAAGCCAAAACACGTCTGTATGACCAGCTATGCGAGCTGCGACTGATGGCTACGCCAAAAACCAAAACCTATAAACAGGTCGGAAGTTTTATCTCTATAGGAAATATTTACTCCGCTCAATGGGATTGGCACAGATTTTGGGATATAACAGCCCTGTTATCGATTATGCTTGCAGTATTGAATCTGTTGCCGATACCGGCGCTTGACGGAGGTCATGTAATATTCCTCCTGTTTGAAGTTATCACAAGACGCAAACCAAGTGACAAATTTCTTACTTATGCCCAGGTAGCAGGTATGATAATATTGATCTTTATAATGATTTACGCAATTGGAAACGATATTGTGAGGCATATCTTAAATTAAAACAATTAGTGTATGTTATAAACAATTAAATTATTTACGTATGAAAAGATTTATTAGATCAATCATTTGGACAGTATCCCTAAGCGTCGCCGTATCCTGCGGCGGCGGCGGCGGAGATTATTTGAAACCGGGAGCTACGGGAAAAATCGGCGAACTGCTGGTTATCATCGACAATGCCCATTGGGATTCGGAACTGGGTGAAACCATCCGCTCCATCTTTCAGAAACCATATCCGAAGTTGCCGCAAATCGAAAGCTCATTTACTTTGCTTCCGCTGGCAAATTCTTCTTTCCTGCCTATAATGCAAAGACACAGGAATATCTTATTAGTAAAGGCTTCCGGCGACTTTCCCGAAGCAAAACTGACCATCAGCCGCGACCTCTGGGCTAAACCGCAAATCGTATTACATGCGGTTGGACCGGATATTCACAGCGTAGCCAAAGTGTTGAGCGAAAAACAAGATATTATGATGAAACTGTACGAACAGGCGGAATTAGACCGGCAGTCGGAAAGCGCAAGAATATATTCCGACCCCGAAATTCATAAAGCAATAGAAGCTCGGTTTGGAATCAGTCTGGACGTAACCACAGGCAGAAGCTACCACATCATGAGGAATGACCCGGATTTTATGTGGCTCGAATCTCAATCAAA
Source organism: Prevotellaceae bacterium (assembly GCA_031273485.1). GTDB lineage: Bacteria > Bacteroidota > Bacteroidia > Bacteroidales > UBA932 > JAIRLF01. The sequence goes on along the minus strand of JAISRS010000560.1, from coordinate 13,044 downwards.
CCGCAATAGCTTGGGAATCTTTATATATACCTATCCTTATGTTGACAGCAGCACTTTTACCGTTCGGTATCTGGTCAATAAACGAGACTCCATACTTAAAGAAAAAGTGCATGGCTCAAGAGATAGCAGCTGGATGACCACAACAACAAATCTGACGCAGGAATTGGAGTATCTGATGCCGGAATTGGAAATAAAAAAGTTTAGAGGATTAGTTTACGGCGAATTGAGAGGTTTGTGGGATCTGGTGAACGATTACCTCGCAGGACCCTTCGTGAGCCGCTCATATATTGATACCGCCAAAAACCGCATAATTACCGTAGAAGGATACGTTTGGGCTGCAGGTTTCTCTAAAAGGAACCTGGTTCGCGAAATTTTGGGTATAATCAATACCTTCTCTGTGGGAGGCTCTAAGGAATTCGATACTAAGGAACAGAGCGAACGATTGGATTCCATAAACATAACGTAGAGCGGGAAATAATAATAAAATACAGTGTTAATAAGAACGTTCGGAACTATGAAGTCATCGAATACAGTAACAAAAAAGCAGATACGGCAGGTCTGCAAACAGAAGTACGTTTCATTGGGAGATTTGGGAAAACCGCTTCGGACGGTTCTTTTCGTCATCATCTCCGTGTGCCTTGCTTCGCAAACGGACGCCCAAAGCATTGACGATATACTGCGGGTATCGTATCAGGATTATGAAGGCAGCGCCCGTTTTGCGTCCATGGGCGGGGCTTTCGGCGCTCTGGGCGGGGATGTTTCGAGTATGGGAATCAATCCCGCCGGAGTGGCTGTATTTCGAAAAGGATATTTTTCGATCACCCCCTCCGTGCTTAACGTTCACAACAATGCAACGTTTGCGGATGTTGCAACCAACAGTTCGCGCACACGCTTCGGCGTTTCAAGCATCGGGATGGTTTCTAACTTATGGCGACAGAAAAATATCAACTGGAATGTGGGGGTGACGTATCAGAAAAAGGCGAATTTCAACCGCCGCACAGTTGCCGAAAGCCCCTTCGGAAGAGAAAGTATAATTGATTACTTTTCCGATAAAGCAAATTCGGATATAGGGTTTTTCGATCCCGAATACTTGAACGCTTCCAATGCCTTTAACATTTACAGCCCTTTCGACTGGGATGTGCCTATGGCTTACGGAACTTATCTTATAAACCCGGACGAGGGCGGTTATGCGGGTAATCTTGCGCCGGAAGACAGGATGCAACAGAAAGCGGACGTGTTATTAACAGGCTCGTCGAGTGAAGCCGCTTTCAGTTTCGGAATGAGTCTCGCCGATAAATTCTATGCAGGCATGTTGATAGGCGTCGGTATGATCGATTATGAAAAGGATGTAATCTACAGCGAATTTGCGCATCCTAATAACTCGTCCGACCTGAACAGTCTAATTTATAACACAAATCTTAAAATCATCGGCTACGGCTTTAATACCAAAATAGGATTTATCTATCGTCCCATACCCTCGATACGTATAGGCGCGGCAATCCATTCGCCGGATTATATTTTCGCCTCAAGGGACAATTCCGAAGACGGATATACGGCTATGATGGACAATAGATATTCGGCGTCCATGACAGCGTATTATAATTCGGCAGACAACGGAACGGACGTTGTCGAGGATGGTCCGGGAGAGGAATATTATCTGTTTTTCACCGATATGCAAACTCCCCTCAAAACCGTAGCTTCGGTGGCATATACCTTCGGCAAATTCGGACTCATCAGCGCCGACTGCGAATATGTGGATTATTCCAAAATCAAAATCGGAGGAAATGAACCCAAAAGCGAGTTTAACGCCGATATTAAACAGTATTTTAAAAGCGCCGTGAATCTGCGTCTGGGCGGCGAAATATGGTTAGGCAACGTAGCCCTGCGCGCCGGATATATCTATAATCAAAGTCCTGATAAAGACTATGATTTATCGCGCAAAAGCTATTCTGCGGGCATAGGCTACAGACTTAAAAACATAAGTATAGATTTTGCATATCGGCAAACAAAAACTACCGATTACTACACGCCTTATTCCAACGCTCGCCGAATCACGGAAAACCTTAACAACAGACAATTTATGCTGTCGTTCGGATTAACATTAGACACAAACAGATGAAACGCTACGGTCTGTAATCGCCGAATTGTTGCTAACTCTTATTTTGAGGCGCTGTAAAAAGAGGTTACGACTACGTTCCCTTCGTTCGGCGTAGCTTCATTGCGACGGCGAAGTTGGGAACATTTCCACAACTTTTGGAAATGCCTCCCACGTTACCCCGTATTGCCGACAACGCCTAACTCCGTAGGAGTTGCCCTTTCGATAACCCCGTACAAGCGAAAAGCGCAGTGCGGGGTAACGGATACTGTCCTCTTTAATTTTCGACTTAGATATTCTCCGCTCGCGCGGGTTTGTAACCCGTGCGCCACTATAAATCTAATACTCTTCTTATTTATTATACGCACGGATTGCAAATCCGCGCGAGCGGCAGTACTAAGGGTACTAAGGACTTTAAGGACTTTAAAGTCCTTAAGGTCCTTAATGTCCTTAATACGGCAAACCTGCGCGCAGGATTAGACAAAAAACGCGTTAAATGGCAAAAACCATCGTGTTCTGAGGCAAAAAATGCGTTAAATGGCAAAAACCATCGTGTTCTGAGGCAAAAAACGCGTTAAATGGCAAAAACCATCGTGTTCTGAGGCAAAAAACGGTTTAAAATATTAACACCTAAGCTCAACAAGCCGGAACCAAAAAAGTGTGTATTTGACTGCGTCGAACTTACGTTTCAAATTGTCGTTTCTTTACGAAGTACAAAAACCTTATTTCTACCTAATTTAATAAACAAAACAACCTCAGTAGCTAATGATTTTCCATCTCCAACCAACCTCATTATCTCCATTTTATATTATCCTGCAACGTTTCGGTCAGACCGGAAGCATTTTATGTGTTTCCTTTATTTATTACATCAAGAAGGACTTTAAGGACTTTAAAGACCTTAAAGTCCTTCTTGGCAGCGCAGCGCGCCTAAGACATGAGTGATTTCAATCGGACGGATATGGCGTTTTTGTGGGCGTCCAGATGTTCGGCGGCAGCCATGACTTCCACCACCTGTCCGATATTGGCAATTCCTTCCCGGGAGATTTCCTGAAAGGTTATTTTCTTGATAAAACTGTCTAACGACACTCCGCTGTAACTTTTGGCGAATCCGTTTGTGGGCAAAGTGTGATTGGTGCCGCTGGCATAGTCGCCTGCGCTTTCACAACTGTAGTGTCCAATGAATACCGACCCTGCATTTATAATCTTTATGGTGATTTGCGCTGCATTTTCACATGCCAGAATCAGGTGTTCGGGAGCATATTCGTTGCTCAGATCCACACATTCGTCGATACTGTTGAGAACGATGGCGCGGGCGTTTTCGAGCGACAACAGCGCCGTGTCTTTTCGCGGAAGCCGCTCCAACTGTATTTTGATTTCTGCCATTACCCTATCCACGACCTGTTCACTGTCCGAAAGCAATATAACCTGACTGTCGGCTCCATGCTCGGCTTGCGACAACAAATCCGCCGCAACAAACACAGGATTACACGTTTCGTCGGCAATGACCAATACCTCGCTGGGACCTGCCGGCATATCAATGGCGACATTTCCAACCGTTTGAGCCAACTGTTTTGCCGCAGTAACATACCGGTTGCCGGGACCAAATATTTTATCCACTCTATGGATTGTTTCCGTGCCGAAAGTCATTGCGCCTATTGCCTGAATCCCGCCCACGGCAAACACCCTGTCGATGCCGACAAGATTGGCGGCAAAAAGAATCGCCGGATGTATTCCTTCACCGTCCGAGGGCGGCGTACATAATATAATTTCCTTGCATCCTGCTATTTTTGCAGGAATACCGAGCATCAGCGCCGTTGAAAAAAGAGGCGCCGAACCGCCCGGAACATAAATCCCCACACGTTCGATGGGTCTGTGTTCGCGCCAGCATTTAACCCCCTTCACCGTTTCAACTATCACGGGGGGTTCTTTCTGACTTTCATGAAATTTGCGGATATTGGAAGCGGCAGCCGTTATAGCGTTTTTCAGTTCTTCGGATAAATATCTTCCGCCGTCAGCCATTGTCGCCCTGCTGATTTCTATAGCCTTCGGCGATATTTTATCGAATTTCAAAGTGTATTCCAACAGAGCCTTATCACCATACCGTTCTATGGCGGAAAACACCTCGCGAACCGTATTTTCCAGTTCCGCCCCTGATTTGTAGGGTCGTTTTATTGCTTCCTGCTTCCGACTGCGGGAGGGATATAATATTTTTTCCATAATCACCTGAGCCAAACTGTCGTTACACTGTGTTAAAGCACCATTTTTTCTATAGGGATAACCAAAATACCCTCTGCGCCCAAATCCTTCATTTTGTCGATAATATCCCAAAATTCATCTTCCTTCACCACCGAATGTATTCCGCACCATCCTTCCTCTGCCAGCGGCACTATCGTGGGACTTTTCATTCCGGGCAACAGTTTGATTATTTCCGCCACCGCCGACAATGGAGCGTTGAGAGTGATATATTTATTCTCGGAAGCGTTTTTAACAGCCTTTATCCTGAACAGCAGCTTATCAAGAATCGCCTTTTTCGATTCGTCTAACCTTTGTCCGGCAATCAGCGCCGCCTCGCTTTCCACAACCGTTGCAACCTCCTTGAGTCCGTTCATCAGCAGCGTGCTGCCGGTGCTCACAATATCAAAAATCGCATCCGCAAGCCCGATTCCCGGCGCTATTTCCACGCTTCCGCCGATTTCCTCAATCTCCACATGCAGATTGTGCTTTTCACAGAAAGCGCCCAATATCACAGGGTAGCTTGTGGCTATTTTCTTGTTATCGAAGAACGACAATCCGGTATATACCTCATCCTTGGGAATTGCCAGCGACATGCGACATCCCGCAAAGCCTAACTTTTCCACAATCACAACATCCTTTTTCTTTTCCCAGACCTCATTCTCTCCCAAAATACCCACATCGGCAACCCCCTGTTCCACATATTGAGGAATATCATCATCCCTCAAAAAAAGCGCTTCAATGGGGAAATTCCGGGCTTCGGACTTCAATTTCCCATTTCCGTTAGACAATTTAATCCCACATTCTTTCAGTAAATCCAAAGATTTTTCGCTCAACCTTCCGCTTTTCTGAATTGCAATTTTCAGTTTGTTGTTCATCTGCAATATAATTTATTGTTTATGTATAACCTCCTTAACCCGTTCGGTTTATTTTAACGAACATCAGGTTAATGACCTGTTTTTGATTAATAAATACGGGAAGTCATACATGCCAACTTCCCGGTTTTTGACTGCGCAAAAGTAAACAAATTTTATATTTTATATCTAATTTTATAGATTCGTATTTATTTTTTCTCTAACTTTGCACTTTCAAAAGCGCTAAATAAAGACGCTGGGAATATAAAAAAGGTACACTATAAAATATAATTAAATAAACAAATGATGAATTATAAATCTTTAAATAACATTATCGGATGGGTTATATTTGCCATTGCGGCATTCACCTATATATCAACAGTAGAACCGACAGCAAGTTTGTGGGATTGCAGCGAATTTATACTCTCGGCACACAAACTCGAAGTGGGGCATCCTCCCGGAGCGCCGTTGTTTATGATGCTCGGACACCTGTTCACAATGTGGGTGTCGCCCGAAAATGCAGCGCTGGCGATAAACGTCTTTTCGTCGCTGTGCAGCGCCTTCACAATCCTGTTTCTGTTCTGGAGCATTACCCATTTGGCTCGCAGGTTTGTTACTAAAAACATATCGGAACTCTCTATTTCCGAATCAATAATGATATTGAGTTGCGGAATTGTTGGAGCATTGGTTTATACCTTTTCCGACACCTTCTGGTTCTCCGCCGTCGAAGGCGAAGTTTACGCCGCATCCTCACTGATAACAGCTTTGGTGTTTTGGGCAATACTTAAATGGGAAGATGAAGCGGAGGCGGAATACGCCAACCGCTGGTTGATTCTTATAGCCTACATCACAGGTCTTTCCATAGGAGTCCATTTACTTAACCTCTTAGTTGTGCCAACAATAATATTCGTATATTATTTCAAGAAATATAAAGTAACGCCCAAAGGGGTGGTAAGGACAAGCATTTTTGCCATAATACTGCTTGCCGTGCTGGTTTGGGGACTTATACCACTCACTCCTAAAATAGCTTCGTGGTTCGAACTGCTGTTTGTTAATTCATTCAACCTGCCCATAAATTCGGGATTACTGTTCTTTGTAGTTATCCTGATAGCAGCGCTTGCTTATGCGGTGTATTATACACATAAGAAAAATAAAATCGTGATGAACACCGTCATGCTGGGACTGTCGTTTTGCCTGCTCGGCTACGGCAGTTATGCCATGATAGTTATCCGCTCATCGGCAAATCTCCCTATGGATCAAAATAAACCGGACAATATATACTCCCTGATTAAATACCTCAATCGTGACCAGTACGGCAGCCGACCGCTGTTTTCGGGCGCATATTATAATAATGCCGACAAATACACTTTAGACAACGAAGAGAAATATATACGGCTTGGAAATAAATACGTTAAAAAAGATATATCACAGAACATTAAATATCAAAACACGGTATTTTTCCCCCGCATGTGGAGTCCCAAACAGGAACATGTTCAGATATATAAAACTTATGTTTCGGGCAAAAATCCCACGTTTATCGACAACTTCCGCTTTTTTATCGATTATCAAATAGGATATATGTACTGGAGATATTTTATGTGGAACTTTGTTGGACGTCAAAACGATATGCAGGGCTATAAATATGACCCCACAAAAGGCAACTGGCTGTCGGGCGTAAAATTTATTGATGAATCGCGTCTTGGTCCTTTAGACGACAGACCTCAGTATCTGGCAGAAAACAAAGGAAATAACAAATACTATTTCCTCCCTCTGCTGCTTGGACTTCTGGGCTTGGTATATCAATTCAGGAAAGATAAAAAAGGCTTTACTTTAGTCACTTTACTGTTTTTCTTTACAGGTATCGCAATTGTTTTGTACCTGAATCAAACCCCAAACGAACCGCGTGAAAGAGATTATGCCTACGCCGGCTCGTTCTATGCCTTTGCAATATGGGTAGGTTTGGGGATTGTATGCCTGTATAAACTTCTCTGCAAGGCGATTCATGAAAATATGGCAGCTCCGGCGGCATTAATACTTGGGCTTCCCATACCTCTGATTATGGCTCAGCAAAACTGGGACGACCACAACCGGTCGGGACGTTACATAGCTACGGATTTCGGATACAACTATCTGATATCTTGCGACGACAATGCTATCCTTTATACCTACGGCGATAACGACACTTTCCCGCTCTGGTACAATCAAGAGGTTGAAGGCGTGGGCAGGAGCATAAAAGTTGCAAATTCAATGTACCTCGCTTCCGACTGGTACTATATTCAAATGATGCGACGCACTTATGAAGCCGCCCCTGTTGCTACCTCCGCCACTCCCGACAAGGTGATAGGCGAAACCAGAAGCGTAGTCAGGGTAATGGACAGGTACCCGAATATGGAGATTAAACAGGCTTTGAGATACGTCATGAGTGACGAGAGGGTGCATAAAGGGATAACCGCCGATAATCGCACTGTGGATGTTTTCCCCTCCAAAGAATTAAGATTACTCATTAATAAAGGCGAAGTTATAAAGCAGGGACTGGCTAAGGATACCTCAGCCATTGTTCCGTATATAAGTTTTAACGTTGGCGACGGAGTGCAGAAAAACAAACTCGCAGCGCTGGATTTTGCAGCAAACAATTTCCTTAAACGACCTATCTATTACGGCACAAGCGGCGATGATTTTTCTATGGGAGCCGATCGCAATCTGCGGTTGGAAGGACTTGCACAGAAATTAGTTCCCGAAAATACTTCGGGCAGTCCGGTGGACATCGAAAAGACATTCGATTTATTAGTTAATAAATTTCGCTACAGGGGACTGAACAACCCTGATGTCTATCTGGACGAAACTGCAAGGCGCATGGTGGGTCATTACAGAGGAGTGTTTTTTAAACTCTCGGAGATGCTGAAAATCACAGGAGATAAAGAGAAACTGAAACAATTGATGGAAAAATACCACGAAGCTATACCCGAAATGGGGATAGTAAATGTTCATCACACGCCCTATCTCTGGGTATCTAACCCTGTGGTTGATTATTATCTGGCTGCCGGTCTGGACGATTATGCCGCTTCCTTAGCTCAAAGACTGATTTCCGAATACGGAAAAGAATTGAAATATTACGTCAGATTAAGCAACCGAACGCCCGTTGATTACGAATTATCCCGCACATATCAGGGAGCAAAAGGTTTATCGGATATTCTCAAAAGACATAATCGGGAGAATTTACAACAGTTACAAAAGCAGGCAGACGAGGTATCGAAAGAAATAGAATCGATTATGTTCAGATCCCAAACACCTCAAACACCTCAAACACCTCAAACACCTCAAAAGGTTAAAGAAATAGAATCTACAGATAACACGAAGAGTATAGAACAATAGTAAAACAGCATAATAAAGAGCATTTTCCATGTATTTCAGCGCGCCGGATTTTATCCGTAAAATGTTCCCGATGTTAATATGGAGTTTTCCCGAAGAGGAAACAAAAAGTGTTTTTCTCACTTTCGACGACGGTCCCACTTCGGAAATCACTCCATGGGTATTGGATAAACTTGACGAATTTGGCGCTAAAGCTACATTTTTTTGCTTGGGAAAAAACGTGGAACAGCATCCCAACGAATATCGAATGATAATAAACCGCGGTCATGCTGTGGGAAATCATTCGTACAGTCATATCAAAGGATGGGGCAATAGCGTTTCGGCATACATTCAGGACTTTGACCTCGCTTCCGAATTTATCGACAGCAACCTGGTAAGACCTCCTTATGGTCGTTTAACTCCCAATCAGGCGAAAATCCTTAACGAACGCTATAAACTGATAATGTGGGATATATTGAGCCGAGATTATAGTATGGCAATTTCTCGAAGAGGTTGTGTGAAAAACGTGGTTAAACACCTTAGAACAGGCGCCATTATAGTTTTTCACGATTCGCTGAAAGCCCGCCGCAATCTTAAATATGCCCTGCCCAGAGTATTGGAAACTCTTAAAAAAGAGAATTACGAATGTAAGAAAATAGAACTGTAGGGGGAGTAATGGTTGTACGTTTGCAATGTTACAAACGTACAACCATTACCCCTCTGTCAGGAAACAATAGGAGATGAATCATGAACATCCCTTGTCAAAGTTCAGACAATTTGTGATAATTCGTTCCATTCGCTTAATTCGGTGACAAAAATTTAAACCGCAACTCGAAAAAAAACTTACAAAACGGTTGTCGAGGGGATAAAAAAGTTAAATTGCAGAGAATAAATGGCGGGAGAGTAAAGAAAAATCGGGATAAACAAAACGGACAGGATTTGTGACCTTTACAGTTTTATGCCTTTGTCGGGGGGAAAAAAAAATTCACAATTTCATTGTAAATGTCAAACTATTCCATATCTTTGTGACGCTAAATAATTTTTATGAAACAGCAAGATAAAAATAAAGTTCAGGACATAATCAAGGAAAAAGTAGCTTTGCTCCCGTCAGAACCCGGAGTATATCAGTTTTTCGATGCATCAAATAAAATTATATATATCGGAAAAGCCAAGGATCTGAAAAAAAGGGTGTCAACATATTTTTTTGCAAATAACGACAGGAATGCGAAACTGCAAGTAATGGTGAATAAAATATGCGATATCCGGCACATCATTACACCCAGCGAATCGGACGCGCTTTTGCTGGAAAACAACATGATAAAAAAATATCAACCCCGTTATAATGTCCTTCTTAAAGATGATAAAACGTTTCCGTGGATTTGTGTAAAAAACGAAAATTTTCCCAAAATCATCCTCACCCGACGAAAGTCGGACGACGGTTCAAAGTATTTCGGACCATATACTTCCGTTGGGATGGCTAAAATGTTGCTCAACCTTATAAAACAAATATGTCCCATACGCACATGCCGACTGTTGCTTACTCCGGAAGGCATAGCAAAAGGCAAGTATTCCGTCTGTCTTGATTTTCATATCGGAAACTGCAAGGGTCCATGCAAAGGGCTGCAAAGCGAAACCGAATATATGGAATTTATGGAACAGGCAAAGGAGATTATCAACGGAAATATCGGCTCGGTGACGAAAATATTGAAATCAAGAATGAACATCGCCTCCAAAAAACGGAATTTTGAGGAAGCTCAATCGCTGAAAGAAAAAATTAACCGGCTGAAACAATATCAGTCAAAATCCATAATCGTAAACCCCTCGATCAATAACGTAGATGTGATATCGTTTATTCTGGACGGAAATATGGCATATTCCAATTTCATTCGAGTGGTTAAAGGCTCCATCGTACAATCCTACAGCATAGAAACGCGGCTTGCCATAGAAGAAGACAGGGAGGTGCTGTTAAGCACGATGATGATGGAAATAAAACAAAGACTTAATATTGAACTGTCCAAAAAAATCGTGGTTCCTTTTATCCCCGATACCGAATTTGACAAGGTGACATATATTGTTCCGCAAAAGGGCGATAAACTGAAACTGTTGAAGTTCTCCGAAAAAAACGTTAATGCCTACCGCTTCGAAAGACTGAAACAGATGGAAAGAATAGACCCCGAAAAACATATCGAACGAATATTAAGTACTGTTCAATATGATCTGCATCTAAAGGAGATGCCTCGCAGAATTGAGTGTTTCGACAATTCCAACATTCAGGGAACCAATCCTGTTGCCGCCTGCGTGGTTTTTGTCAATGCCAAGCCCGCAAAGAAAGAATACCGGCATTTTAACATAAAAACCGTGGAGGGTCCCGATGATTTTGCCTCGATGAAGGAAGTCGTGCATCGTCGCTACTCAAGATTGTTGAAAGAGGGCGCTCCGTTGCCGCAATTAATTGTTATCGACGGAGGAAAAGGTCAGTTGAACGCCGCAGCAGACAGTCTTGAAAAGTTGGACTTGATTGATAAAATTCCGGTTTTGGGACTTGCAAAACGCCTCGAAGAAATATATTTCCACAACGACAGTATCCCGTTACTTCTTAATAAAAACTCCGAAACATTGAAAGTACTCATGCACATAAGGGACGAGGCTCACCGTTTCGGAATCTCTTTCCACAGAACCAAAAGAAGCTCTAATTTCATTAGATCGGAATTAAGAACTATCAAGGGCGTAGGAGAAATTACTGCAAAGAAACTTATGCTGCGATTCAAAACTATATCTGCCATAAAACAGGCTTCGCAACAGGAACTCATAGATACTGTGGGAAAACGTGCAGCGGAATTGATTCGCGCCTATTTCAATGCCCACGGTTCCAAAAAAGAATAATGAACGATGGAATCATGCTGAAACAGAGGGCTCGACAAAGTCAATCAGATACTCTCCTGCCGACGCCCCCACAACATCATTCATTGCCCCGCAGTGTGTTCATAATTCATGATTTGTCATAAGGGAGCTTCTAAAAACTTGATTTTTCAAGGCAGACAAGATTTTTAAACCGGAGTTTACATACAGTAAATGAGGATTTAAAAATTAATAAAATTGACATTAAACGCCGAAAAAGCAGTTTTTAGAGGTTCCCATAAAAAACGGATTATTGGAATAGTGACGCACGGGTTTGTAACCCGCGCAAGCAGAGTGTTTGCCTTTGTGCCATTTGTGACACACAAGGTACCTCAGAGATAGAAAAAGGTATCTCAGAGATAGAAAGTCGAACTTCCGAAGTCCAAAATCGGACTTCTCGCTCGCGCGGGTTTGTAACCCGTGCTACAGCGTCAGTTTCCTGCTGTTCCATGCACGGATTACAAATCCGCACGAGCGGTGGAGCATTCGTAGAAGAAATTCAGATTCAGGCTAAATCTTATTTTGAGGTGCTATGGAGTGCGGTGTCTATTACCTTCCCTTGTCGTCATTGGTAGGGGGAATATTGGTAGCAACAAACAAGAGGAAATGACGAGTGTGCGTATATCAGAAGTTCATTGCAATGACAGCCTCGATTTTCGATGTAGCGACAGCCCGAAGGGCTGTCGCTACATCGAACGAAAGGAACTCAATCTATAGCGCCTCAAAAAAAGATTTAGCCAAAAAGATTTAGCCGGCTTTTGTGATTTTGTGTGAAATAATAAAAAATATACTATATTTGCACCCGCAAAAGTATTCTTAAGATGAATAACGAAGAAAAAGATAAAGAAAAAGAACAAGAACAAGAACTTGTTCGGGAAGAAAGGATGAATCCGCTCAACGATTATCTGTTCATGAAGTATATGGGCGAGAAAGGCGACGAAGAACAACTGATCAGTCTTCTGAACGCCATATTACAGAAAACCGGTATGACAGAGATTGTATGGGTGGAAATACGTGAAGACAAAACATACACAGCCGAATTTGTGGGAGATAAATCCGGCGTTTTGGATGTGCGCGCCAAACTTGCCGACGGAACAATGGTAAACATCGAAGTACAGGTTCGTGATGTGAGCAACATGGACAGACGCAGCCTGTTCTACTGGAGTAGAGAGTATTTCAAAGGCATCCGTTCGGGACAACCTTACGAAGAGTTGCCAAATGTGGTAGCAATAAATATCCTCGGACAGGAATATCTTACGATAGACGAAATACACGCAAGTTTTCATCTCTGGGAAGACGTTCACAAGGATTTCAGATTAACCGACGCCCTCGAACTGCACTTTATTGATATGGTGAAGTTCCGGCGTTTAAAAAACAAGGATATATATAACAACGTGCTGCATCGGTGGCTCACATTCTTTGACAAAACTGCCGATGAAGCCACAATAAAAAAGATATTAGAAATGGATCAAGCAATAAGAAAAGCACAGAAAGTAATCTCCACTGTACGCAGTGACAGAGAAATGTTTCGCACATATCAAATGCGCGAATTGGCATTGGCGGATTTTAACAGTAGCGTTTATAGCGCAGATAAAAGAGGCGAGAAAAGAGGTATTG
>JAISRS010000138.1 GCA_031273485.1 Prevotellaceae bacterium | reverse complement strand
GATAACCAGTCGTGGCAGCTGGGTTATTTCCACGAATGTATGAGCGGATTCGAGTACGAGGTCGCCTCGCACATGATTGCCGAAGGCATGACGGACGAAGGACTTGTGCTGGTGCGCTCCATCCACGACCGCTACCATGCGGCAAAACGCAATCCGTACAACGAAATAGAATGCAGCGACCACTATGCGCGCGCCATGGCAAGCTACGGCGCATTTATCACCGCCTGCGGTTTTGAATACCACGGTCCGAAAGGATTCTTGCGTTTTGCGCCCAAATGGAATGCCGAAAATTTCAAAGCGCCTTTCACGGCGGCGGAAGGGTGGGGCAGCTATACGCAGACCCTGTCGGGCAACACGATGACGTGCGTGCTGGAACCCAAATACGGACAGGTGCAGCTAAGCAGTTTCTCCGTGGATGCGCCCAAAGGTAAAAGGGTGAAATCGGCAGGCGTATCGCTCGACGGTCAAACCGTTTCCGCAAAACGGGAGCAAAAAGGCGTCGCGGTGTCGGTCGCTCTGCCGAACCGCATCGTTGTGAAAGCCGGAGAACGGCTTGTGCTGGAGTTCGGGTTTTGAGGACAGTCAAGAGTGAGATGCTGTCTTAAGTAATTTAGCACGCAGATAACGCAGATTTAACAGATTTACGCAGATTTTTATTTATCTGCGTAAATCTTTATAATCTGTGTCATTGAGCGCTTTCCATGCAACCTCTTGCACATCTTGCAAGATTCCGTATATGATCAACCGATATATCAATATATTTAGGATTGGAGAACACATCGCTTTTTCTGTCATTCCATTCACTTAATTTTTGAGATATGATTTGCTTGTCAAACGTATTATTTTGTTCGATTAGATAGTCCACGGAAGATAACAGTTCCAGCGCGAAATCGGAATAAAAGCCCGTTAAGAATTTTATCGTATCATTTGCAATCGTATGCAGTTCCGGATTGGTTTCCGTATAATTTTTTACGGTTTCATATCCGTCTGCAACGATAGATAAAGGGGCAAACGGTTTTTTATCCATACCGCTGTAACCCATGATATAACTTCCGTTCAGAGCATTTAAGACATATCGCACTTTGCCGGAATAGGGACCATAAAATTGAGGTTGAAAATTGAGTTTCAAATATTTCGCAGCGCCGAATTTTTGTAGAAAATAACACACTTTTTCGCTCGAAAATTCGGAAACATATTCACCGTTTCCGACCAAGTCATAGAGAACATAGAGCAGCAAGGCTCTTCCTTCGGTAAGTTTCACACGTTCCTTTTTTAGACATTCTTTGATATGAGCAGTTGGTTCATATACATAAATTTCAACGTTAAGCGGAGCTAATTTCCGTTCAATCATCCGCTTTACTTTTTCACATTCCAGTCCTCCGTTTCCTGCTCCAAGCGGAGGGATCGCAATACTTGTCAGTTTATATTTCTCAATCACCCTGACGAAATCGTTTAATCCTTCTTCAATAAAACTGTATTCGGACGGTTTTCTCCAATCTTTTTTTGTAGGGAAATTAATGATGATTTTATCTCCCGAACTTAAATTGCTGTCCTGAGTAACAAATAATTTCCCGATTTTGATTTCTTTTCTTTTGCAGGCTTCACTGTAGGCTTTAAAATTTGTGGGATACGCTTTTTTGAATTGTAAAGCAATACCTTTACCCATCACACCTGCCGTATTGACTGTATTGACCAATGCCTGTGCAGGGCTTTCCAAAATATTTCCTGTTATATACCGTATCATATTTCTACATTTTTTCTACATTTTTTAATAATAATAATTTTCGGGCGCTACTTTTATTTTTTCAGCTTCAATTCCCATTGCCGTTAATCTTTCTTTTGCTTCTTCGCTGTAACATTCAAACCGATACAAATATTTCGGATGAATATCACCGGAAACTAAAAATTCCGCCTGTTTTTTGCATTTGAGAATTAAATTTTTCTCTCCTGACCAATAGTGGGCTTTAATTGCATTTCAATCAATAGTATCCGGCAGTTTTTGTATATCGGAACCGTCATGGAAAGACGAAAAAGAATCTGTTGCATGCCTGTCCGAAAAACAGTAGGTGTTTCCGGATGATACAATGTCGCTTATTTTACAAACCAGATACACTATATCCTTTGGAGGCGTCGCCCGTTCAACAAAATTGCCGCCATGTTATATTACATACAGCATGGGCATCCGTACACCAAAATAAAAAGGAATGAAATCACCTAAAACAATTGTGCCGTCATTCTCTATAGATACTTGTTTCGTGTTCCTTTTGTCAATCAAACTTTTATCTCCAACAGTAACGTAATCGGGATTTGCATTGGGCGAATTCCTATGAGTAATCCCATATTGAAGGATATGAGGGATATTCTCAATATGTGTCATACGATAAATATTGATTTGAGATAAATCCATAACTATTCTCCTTTCTTCTTACCGCTCCGTCCTTTCCGCTGCGCGACGATGTCGCTGTAACGTTCCTCGTTCCGTAAATCTTCATTCTTAAATCTTTTTGTCTTCATATCATTATGATAATTAAAGATTGCAAATTAATTGCCGCAAAGGTATAATATTTTTGCCGAATAAAAACAAATTTGTTTTGTGATGCTGGTTTGCATCAGCTAAAGATGAATACACGTCCGAAATTACCGAAAAATCAGTCCTGACGTTCGTCTTCGTGTCGTCTCAATGGGCTAATGATTCGGCAACAGGTTCAAAGATGCTTGTCCCGAAATTCGTACTCAACGAACGGATAAATGAATACAAAGTTGTATGTCCATTATACTCTAAAAAGTTTGTTATCTTGTGACAACGATAAAATTTCATACTTGCTTATTTCCACATTTACGGGTATTTTATCTCTTAAAATAGGAACAATATATTGACAGTTCATGTTGTTTGCCACATTGAAAAGCGTATTTAATTGATTGCCGTGAATATTTTCAAGTTGGTCGTGCATGATGAAATGCAAACAATGAATATCTAAACTTTCGGCAAATAATATATATAAACCTTCTTATATTATTTTAATTGTTCTCTGAAAAACGAAAATAACCGTTCTTTGAATTTTTCTTCTCTTTCTTCAATATCATATTTAGTCCAATCATTTCTATGAAATTTACTCAATTCAATTACGTTCGCAATATTAGATGAACTGTATTTTTGTTTTTTATTTCCAAAATATCCGTTACCGGCTTGAATATTCAATTTTTTTTCGAATACCACTTTATTTCCAAATCGGTCAAGATAATTTTGTGCATCTTCTATTTTCCAACCGTTATAATTAGTATCCTGCCATTTTTTAGGAAATATATGTTCTATTTCAAATGTTTCCGGTATCAATTTTTTTTGTGACGGGTTCAAATAGGCATCAAGCAACAATAATGCTTTTGCTATTTTTGACGAAGAAAAGTCACTAATTCTTGAGGTGATTAGTTCCTCATTCAATGTGAATTTTACTTGAAATTCATTGCTGTTATGGATAGAAATACAAGCCGCAAAAATATCATCTTTAATGGCATTTACGGTGGGCGCTTCTATAAATTTAACTAACAAAAATGCTGTCAATTTTCTCAACAAACTGTCCAAATCATTATCAAAAGCGCTACTATTTCTGTTTTTTACGAAAAATACACTTATGATATATTTCCAATAATCGTTAGGATAACAAAACAGGCAATGTAAATACTTTCGATTCCTTGGAGAAACTTTATATTTATAATCCTCATCAGGCTCAACGCCGGTATTCACATGTAGCCAAAAATTAGCCAATGCAATAATTTCTTCAATAAGAAGAGGGTCCTTCAATCGTGCATATTTGTTTTCCGCATAAAAGCTACGCAATCCTATTTCTTGTGATTTATCATTATTTCGCGCTCGTAATACATGGGTATAATATCGGAAAATGTGGTCAATAGAAATATTTGCGCGTTTACAGATATGAGTAAGTTCTTTCCATGTTTGCGTAAATTCTTTACGTTTTTCCTCTGAATCACAGTTGCGATAAAGTTGCGCTTTGAAAATATCGGAATCCGCTAATGGCATTCCTCTGTCATTGAGTGTCGAAAAAATAGTTAACGCTGTTTCTTGTGTCACACATTCAATAGGAAGAATGATACATCTTTGAAGAATAGTTACACAGAGTTGTTTCCATTGCATGGGATTTCTTTCTGCATATTCATCGCATTGAGTTTTGAAAAATCGGTAGTTGCTTGAATAATTATCGTGAGCATATTCATTACTGTTTCCTGTTTCCAATATGCTGTGAAAAGTATCATTGTCTTCTTCTGTGACAACTTGTGATATAATATGGATTTTTGTTTTGTCCGATATTTTCTGGGATATTGGATTGATGTCCCAAATACATGGAGCCAACTGATTTTTTAATCCAATAACATCCTCGTCTTCAATCATGTCTTCCAATTTGCGATAGAATGCTCTTAACATCAACAAAAGTGAAGTAATACGTTGTTGCCCATCTATTATTTCTTGATTGTTTTCTTGATTCATATACGAAACGATTGTTCCCAAAAAATAATCAGCCTCTGTTCTTGATTCAGTGGTAGCAAAATTTTCTATATCGTTCCAAAGAGTTTCACATTTTTCATTATCCCATTTATATGGACGTTGATAATCAGGAATGATAAACTTCTTGTTTTGCATTTCGCTAAACAGTTTTCCTATTGTTTTCTTACTTACATGTAATTCTGCCATAATTTATTATCGTTTTAATTATTTCTCCTTTAAATAAAATATCGTTTCCGAATACGCCGTCTTATCTTTTTCCGTTCTGTTCAATACCGGTCGTTTGAATTGATTCACTATTTTCATGCCCGCATTTTCGGCAATAGTAGGGTACATATTATATTTGTCGTTTGCTACGAGGAATATGTTATAATCATCGGCTAAATACTTTTTACAATTGTTCAGTACATCCGAAATGCCATGAATATAGCTTTGTTTAGTGTCTCGCGTTTGTCCTTTGAAAAGCTGTCCGATTTCCATTTCATCCCGCCGTTCAAAGCCGAATAAATCGCAGGCATAAGCGTGTTGCTCGTGATAATCAATCAAGCCGACATAAGGCGTTACGTTCTTGCCGACATAGCCGGTTGCCCATTCGCCGGCTTCCTTTATGGTCATCAAACTGTCTGTCATACTAATTTTTCTTAAAATTACAGGTTGCAAAAGTACGAAAATTATCCGACAATCTGCCAATCTTATTTTTGCATCCACTCAAAACTCGTGTAATTTATTTTGCAATCAAATCCTGCGAAAAATAGACGAAATGTCTTATTTTCGTGATGAATGAGAAGCGGCGGGGTGGACTACTGAGAGGAAAGGTTGTTGCAAGTTGCAGGACTTCGGCAACAAAAACTGCTGATGGGGAGGTCAGACTGGGGGGGGGATTTTACTTTAATATTTCGTAAATAGCGTCCAATTTATCGTATATTTCCTGTGGAATATCTTTTTTATCCATCAGGGAAATAAGTTGATAATAATCCTTTTTGAAATTTGCGCCTGTATTTGCGCCCAAATTTTTGTAAAAGGCGGGGAAAATCCTGTCCAACCAATTATCGGATAATTTTTCATTATCCCACCATTCGTCATTTATGTTTTTTAAATATGCAGGCAGTGTATAATCCGAAATTGCCTGTTGCATAGCGTCTCCTAATTGGGTATCCGTAAACTGCGGATATTGAAAATGTAACCGCTTTGCATGATTAATCAGTAAATTCGGACGGGCGAAATAATTTTCCAGTTCACGCTTTTTCCAGCAAATAACTTGCAATCTTGGATTCTCCCGCAAGTTTGGGATATTCTCGAATAATGCCAATCCTTTGAGTTCACTGAAAATCTCCTGTAACGAAACAAAATTCTTAATGGCGGTTTCGGGCACATTATCGGAAGTATATTGTACATTGGCAACTCTCAAAAGCGGCTCAACTCCATGTTGCAATTTATTGGCAAAACAAAGCAGCATTTGCAAATCGGTGGAACCTTCCAAATATAAAACATGCCCTTTTACTTTTGCCAAATAATATTTTTCCCAGCCGATTTCGGTTAAGGCTCTTTTTATATATTTTATTGACTGTGATTTTGTAGATACATTCAGAGGTATCGCCTGATTTTCAATTAAGGCAATAATATCGGACGCATCGGCAGCTTCGTCCAGTACCACTTCGGAATGAGAGGCAATAATAATCTGCGTATTGGTTTCGGCAGCAATTTCATTGATTTTCTGAAAAACCTCTCTTTGTCTGATTGCCTCTAAATGAGCATCGGGTTCGTCCAACAGTAAAACGGTATTCGGATTGGAAAACATACAGGCAAAAAGTAACAGTGTCTGTAAAAAACCTCTGCCACCGGAAGAAATATCGTAAACAACTTTATCATCTGCATATTCAAGACTTATAATGCCTGATGATTTAACATATTCGGGTTTCGACAAATCTGTTCCGAACATTGTTTTCATTATCTTTTTAAGTTTATTCCAGTTTACCTCTGCATCATAATCTTTAGCACGAGGCGTTTCGGGATATAAGATTTCATAACAAATATTTCTCAATACTTCCGCTGTTTTTCCTTCTCCCATTCTTCTTTCTATGGCGCCACGCGTCAATTTATCTTCGGAAGTTGAAATACCCGACATTGCCTGAAGAAATCCGAAATGGACAGCCTTGTTACCGTTAAATAATTCTGTGCATTCCGCCAATCCTTTTGTAATACCGCAGGAAAATGATTCGGCATTGTCATAATAAAATTCTGCCCGGCAAGTCCATTTCATTCCATCGTCATCTCCTTCCAGTTCAATAGCAAGGGTTACATTCGTATTCCCGTTCTCTTTTTTTGCAATTCTTTTTCCTGTCCACAACAAACGGGCATCTTCAACAGGACTGTTCAATAAATCTTTACGGTTGAGGGTAACACGGTTATTTTTATTCAGTTTATTCTGTGCTTTGGCAGCGACAAAGTGTCGTACTCCAATTTCCCACAGGCACAATGCTTGAAAAATTGTTGATTTCCCTGAATTGTTAGGTCCGATAATCACTACAGAAGAAGACAATGCAAATGATATACATTCCAACTTCTTGAAATTTTCTATTTTGATATTAGTTATCATACCTGATTATTGAATCTCGTTTTGCCTGCTGCACTTTCTTCTTTCCGCTGCGCGACGATGTCGCTGTAACATTCCTCGTTCCGTAAATCTTCCTTAAATCCTTTTGTCTTCATTATGATAATTAAAGATTACAAATTAATTGCCGCAAAGGTATGATATTTTTGTCGGATAAAAACAAATTTGTTTTGTTATGCCGGTTTTCATCAGCTAAAGATAAATACACGTCCGAATTTACCGTAAAACCAGTCCTGACGTTCGTCATCGTTTCGCTGGGGACGAGGCGGCGCTTTATTGCTTTGCCTTTTCCGATATTATTTCTTTCATGAAATCCGGCAATTCAACGTTATTTCTGTCGGCAATGATTTTTATGGCATCGTAATATTTCACCTCACCGTCTGTCCACAGCAAATCTATCCGCCTGACGGATTTCAATGCTATATGACTGTAATCGGTCGGATTACCCCAATAACAGTTTCTGCATAAATCGGACTGTTTTCCTTGCGTCCAATTGTTGCAATGTTCGCAACTCCACGATTTTGCCCTGTTGCACGAACCACACAAAAGCATAAAATCCTCCATATTTCTTGTATCGGATGTATCTCCGCCAATTTCATAAGGTACACGATGGTCAACCTGCAAATAGTGTTCTTCAAATTCGCCATTACAAATGTGGCATCTGTGGTTTTCCAGCTCATAAAGTTTTTTCTTAAATTCTTTGGGAAATACAACTCTGCCCTCGACTCTGCCCGGCTGCAATCTGGTTATGTTTCCGAACATGTATGCTGCAATGGATTTCCCTTCTTTGGATTTCACCTTGAATGTTTCCAGCGGAATACCCGCTTCACGGACATCTCTTGCGGCTCGTGGCGGATGGCTGTAGCCGTAAATGTTTTTCAAATCTTCAGTCGTGACGAAACCATGCTCCATGATGTGGTTGATAACAATTTTAGCCCGCTTGTTGGTGATGGATTGGACATGAGCCAAAAACTCCGCAGGATATGTTTCGGTCTTTTTACCCATAGCTTTCAAACAGTTCGTGTTGAACGACGGCAGGCTTCGATAATTTTTGCAAATCAATTTTTGCAACCAGTACGGGCGACAGGTAAATGGCTTCGTAAGTAATTTCGTTCCGGTTCAGCAGCGTGGCTTGCGTTGAGCGTCCAGCATTGATTTCCGTTTTTGTCA
>JAISRS010000137.1 GCA_031273485.1 Prevotellaceae bacterium | reverse complement strand
AACGAGTTTGACCGTTGCAACGCGGCAATCATCGTTAGCAGCGGCGAAGACGTCGAAATCAGTGACAACCTGCTGAAAGAAACAAAAGTGATAGGCATAGGCATATCCGATTCACACAGAGTGAAGGTTTGCCGCAACACCTTAGAAACACTAAATGCGCGTATTAACATCGCTCATAATATGCAGGACGAGTACAATGAAGACATCTGCGTTCCAAGCTCCGGTGCCAATATGAACGAGGGCAAAGGGGTAGTGGTATGGGACGCTGAGATGCGTCAGTCGGCCAACTTCCAATGCGAATAGATCAATTACGAATTACGAATTACAAATTACGAACAATGAAATTCTCAACTCTCCATTCTCCATTCTCCATTATTCTTCTCCTCATTTGTGCCTCTTGTCAGACGGAAGTCCCCCTGTCTGAGCCTGTAAAAACAAGTGCCAAAGTATATATCGTGAACAACGCCGAGTTCGGCATCCATCCCGACAAAACAAACGCCGAAGCCACGAATGCCGGTATCAACACCGCCATTCGGAAGGCGAAAGAGGAAGGCTACGAGGTGGTGAAATTCACTAAGGGTGACTACCTTATCAGCGCCGACAGGATAGGCGATGGGCTTGGATACGCGAATCAGGGCGGTATCCAAGTGCCGAGTTTCATGACGCTCGACCTCACCGATGCCACCTTCCACGTAAAACCAAATGCAAATACCGGCTACATGCTTCTTCGCCTGAATATGGTCGAAGACGTAACTATTATCGGCGGACATCTGGTTGGCGACCGCCTTGAACACGACTACGAGACCATCCAGGATACGCACGAATTTGGCTACGGACTGGTGATAAGCGGCTCGAAAAACATCCTGATCCGCGACATGACCATCGAGCAGATGACCGGCGACGCCATCGCAATGGGAGCAAGCCATGGTGGATATGACGACCGCCACCGCAGCCGCAACGTCCGCATAACCAACTGTGAGATGGCGCACAACCGCCGTCAGGGCATCAGTATCGGCCACGCCTGGTATGTGGAAATAGACAGTTGCTACATACACGACATCGGCATTACCGAAGACGGCATTGAGGGCACGGACCCCGGCTGCGGCATCGACATCGAACCCTCGGGCGAGAGCGACTGGAACGAACTTGCTTCCTACGTGAATATTCACCACAACACCATCAGGCACACCCTGGCAGAAGGACTGTGCATCGTGAACCGCTGGAGTACCGACATCGATGCCTCCGACAACCTCTTTGATGATGCCGGCATCGTCATCAACCGCCACCCGGCACGCATCCGCCTGGTACGCAACACGCTCAACGGATGGCATTCCTACATGGTAGCGCTCAAGGGAACCATCGACGTTTACATGCCGATGGAAGGGCCGAACGCCAACATCATGGAGTATCCCGTACGCGCCGGCAACAGCTCCACGCAAACGGGATACATCACGGAAACAGATAATTATATCTCGCCTGATGAGTAATGTATCTATTAGGAATTCCGAATGTGAATGCTAATTGCAAGAGCGTAGATGGCAAATTCACGAACGTAAACCGCAATTGTGCCGGATGAAGTGGCGGTTGTACAAAAGTAAACAGCAATTGTTTCAGGGAAAAACTCCCTGATGGGTATTTAGGGTTTATAATCAATTTGGATGCGTCGACCCGGGTAGGTGAATGAGACTCTTTTTTCAAGAAACATCATAAAAAAATGTTTGATTTTACTTTGCCGGAAAATTATCAACCGATATATTGGAACCTGTTTTTAATGGTTACACTTGGGATGATCATTCATACGCAATCACATACAGGCAGCGAGTTAAAAGTTGCGAAATTCAATAAGACGTCGGCCTTGCTTACCTTCTTTCTGGTAACGGTGTTTATCGGCCTGCGTCCGATTAGCGGCACGTATTTTGGCGACATGGCTACGTATGCCCGCGAATATGCCAAATATATGGATGGAGAGACTATTGAAGTCGATAAAGATGTGCTTTTCAGCACATATATGAAAGCTTGTTCCTCCGTGATGGACGTAAACGCATGGTTTTTGTTGTCGGCATTTATTTACATCAGTTGTTTATACTGGGCCTGTAAAAGGATGTTTCCGGACTATGTTTTCATTGCCTTTTTGATGTGTATCACAGCATTTTCATTTTGGGGCTATGCCGTAAACGGTATCCGAAACGGAATGGCTACGTCGATCCTTGTATTGGCCATTTCTTTTTATGACAGAAAGTTAATCGCTATTTTGTTATGTGTTTTAGCTTCAGGTATCCATAAATCCACCATACTTCCCGTTGGCGCTCTTGTGCTTGCCTGGTTTTATCCCAATACACGCCTATATATGTATAGCTGGTTGGCTTGCATTGTCCTGTCCAATCTCTTTGGCGGTTTCTGGGAAAATCTGTTTAGCAATTTGGGGCTTACCGAAGATGACCGCTTCTCGTCCTATCTGACCAGCACCGAGAACGCCGACGAATTTTCTGCTACCGGTTTCCGGTGGGACTTCCTTCTCTATAGCTCGGCACCCATTGCAATGGGATATTATGTGGTGGTTAAAAAGGGATTAAAAGAAAAATTATATCTTTTAATACTGAATACATATGTTATAGCGAACGCATTCTGGATACTGGTGATCCGTGCAAATTTTTCCAATCGCTTTGCCTATTTGTCGTGGTTTTTGTATCCGGTTATATTGATTTATCCGGCCATTAAATTTGATCTGTGGAAAAAACCGTACGCCAAAACAGGTATTATTATATTTCTGCATTTTGCATTTACGTATATCATGTGGTTAAAGGGATAATTAGTATGGATATGGATAATAATCCTGTATTAACGGTTTTCACGCCGGCTTACAACCGTGCCTATCTGTTGCCTCAATGCTACGAAAGCCTTGTGCGACAGACTTGCAAGGATTTTAAATGGCTGGTTATCGACGACGGATCGACGGACAATACGAAGGAACTTGTTGCCGGCTGGATAAATGACGGACAGATTCCAATCGAATATTTCCATCAGAAAAATCAAGGTATGCACGGAGCGCACAATGCAGCCTATCGTTTAATTGAAACAGAATTGAATACTTGTATTGATTCGGACGATTACATGCCGGATGATGCCGTGGAAAAGATTGTTTCGTTTTGGAAAGAAAAGGGTGGTGAAAAGTATGCCGGTCTTGTTGGATTAGATGTAACTAAAAATGGAAAAGTTATCGGAACAAAATTCCCTGACAATAGCAAAGAAACCACTTTAAGCGGTTTTTATGCTTGTGGTGGACACGGGGATAAGAAATTAGTTTATCGTACCGAAGTTATTAATTCATATCCTGAATATCCAATTTTTGAGGGAGAAAGATTTGTTCCTCTCGATTACAAATATCTGCTTGCCGATCAGGATTATAAATTATTGACATTAAATGAACCGTTGGTTGTTGTAGAATATATGCAAGATGGCTCTACTAAAAATATATTCAGACAATACCGAAAAAATCCTAAAGGTTTTGCTTTTTCCCGATTGAGTCGGATTCAATATGGTACAACATTTAAAGAACGATTCAAAAATGCAATACACCTTGTTTCGTCGGCTATATTTATTGGCGATTATAAGTGGTTGTTGAAAACCAAACGTCCGATGTTAATTTTGTTAGCCGTTCCTTGCGGTATTTTATTAAATTTATATATTAGGATAAATGAGTAAAAATTCTATTATCTACGATGACCTTTTTAGATATTGTGGGAAAAGGTCATTCCCATCTTTATTGAGATATGTTTTATTTACTCCTGGATTTAGATACATTTATTTATTTAGAAAATGTAAGAAGAAAAACTTTCTTTTTCCATTGTATCGGTTCTTGTTATTAAAATGTTCACATAAATATGGCATACAAATTCCCTATCAAACAGAAATTGGTAAAGGATTTAGAATCGTTCATTTTGGAATGGTAGTCATAAATCCGTGCACAAAAATCGGAAGTAATTTCAATATTTCAAATGGCTGTACAATAGGAAATTCAGGTGACAAAAAGAATGGAGTTCCAATTATTGGCAATTATGTTAGTATGCAAGCAAATTCTGTAATTGTGGGAGATGTAAAGATTGGGAATAATGTTCTTATTGCACCGAATACTTTTGTTAATTTTGATGTTCCCGATGATTCGATTGTCATTGGTACAAAAGCCTCTATAATACATAAAAATCAAGCAAGTAACAAACAATTTGTATACACAGTTTAATTCTATGCAACGAGTTTTACAAGTAATAACAACCTTATATACGGGCGGAGCAGAAAAACTCTTGGTTGATTCGATTCCCTTATATAAATCTAAAGGGATAGATATGGCTTTGTTGCTGTTGAATGGAACAAAAACACCTATCTCGGAAGAACTGCAAAAACAAAATGTTACAGTTTATTCTTTAAGTAACGGTAATATAAAATCAGTGTATAATCCGTTTCATATCTTTCGCATTATTCCTTATTTGAAAAAATACGGTATTATTCATGTTCATCTTTTTCCTACTCTCTATTGGGTTGCTTTGGCAAAATTATTGTCTTTTAGTAATGTCAAGTTGATATTTACAGAACACAATACCTATAACAGGCGAATGAAGAAAAGATTATGGAGTATTTTGGATAAATGTATTTATAAACAATATGACAAAATTGTTTCTATCACCACAGAAGTGGATACACGAATAAAATGCCATTTGTCCTCGGCAGATGACAGATTTAAAGTAATAAACAATGGAATAAATTTATCGTATTTTTTTGATTTTCAAGAAATAAAAAGTATAAACCCCAATAAAACCATTATACAAGTCTCTGCATTCAGACCACAAAAAGACCAAGCAACAATCATTAGAGCCTTACAATATTTATCTTCAAATATCAATCTCCTCTTGGTAGGAGATGGTGAAAATCGCTCAAAATGCGAAGATTTGGTAAAAGAATTAAATATGTCAAACAGAGTGTTTTTCCTTGGAATAAGGATGGATATTCCTCAACTCTTAAAATCGGCGGATATTATCGTTCTTTCTTCTCATTATGAGGGTTTATCATTATCATGTATTGAAGCAATGGCTTCCGGGAAGCCATTTATTGCATCCGATGTGCCAGGTTTACATGATGTTGTAGATGGTGCAGGATTATTATTTCCTGTTGGCGATGAGAAAAAATTAGCGGAAAAGATTAATTCTCTGCTATCCGATAAAGACTTTTACGAAAAAACAGCCGCAACCTGTTTGGAAAGAGCAAAGAAATATGATATAAACAGGATGGTTGATCAATATATCGAACTTTACAAAGAAGTTTGGAGATGAAAACAGCAAACAAACTCTTCCGTCTCACCACGATTCCCACATCTTTGGACAGACTGCTCAAGAGCCAGTTGCGGTTTCTAAATCAATATTACGATGTTACGGCAATTGCCTCTGACGACCGGGAAACATGGCACGCAATCGAATTGCGGGAAGGCGTCAAGTGTAAAATCATACACATGGAGCGGGATATCTCCATCTTCAACGATTTGAAATCATTAATAGCACTCTACCGGTTCTTTAGAAAAGAACGTCCCGCCATAGTCCATGCCAATACTCCCAAAGCCAGTCTGCTAAGCATGCTCGCCGCCAAGCTGGCTGGAACGCCTCACCGCATATATACGGTAACCGGACTGCGGTTTGAATCTGAAACCGGACTGAAACGAAAGATTTTGATTCTCATGGAAAAAATCACCTGTCGGGCGGCAACAAACGTGATTCCCGAAGGACAGGGTGTCGAGAAAACCTTGCGAATAAATAAAATCACCAACAAACCATTAAAAGTCATTGCCAACGGAAATATTAACGGTATTGATACAGATTATTTTTCACCGGTACATTTTTTAGATGAAGAAAAAAACAGATTAAAGAGTAGTTTAAAAATTCAACCGGATGATATTGTTTTTTGCTTTGTCGGACGATTAGTGATGGACAAAGGTATTAACGAGTTAGTACAAACTTTTTCCGAAATAAACCAACAATATCATCATACAAAGTTATTGTTAGTCGGAGATTTTGAAAAAAAATTAGACCCGCTACTTCCAAAAACCGAGCAGGAAATGAATGAAAATGCCAATATTATTTTTGTTGGCTATCAACCGGATGTACGGCCTTATCTGGCAATTTCGGATGTTTTTACTTTCCCGTCTTATCGCGAGGGGTTTCCAAATGTGGTGATGCAGGCGGGAGCAATGGAATTGCCCTCAATTGTTACAGACATTAACGGGTGCAATGAAATTATTGCTGATGGTGTAAATGGATTAATCATTCCATCTAAAAACAAAGAGCAATTAAAAGAAAAAATGATATTACTACTTGAAAACAGAGATTTGCGAAACCATTTAAAACAAAACGCACGAAGAATGATTACTTCTCGTTATGAACAACAAATGGTTTGGGATGCTTTGTTAGAGGAATATCAAAAATTGGAAAATAATGTATAACCGTTTTTTTAAACGCTTTTTCGATTTAATATTATCTATCATAGGATTGATAATATTATCGCCTTTATTTATTCTTGTTACGCTGCTTTTGGCTTTTGCTAATAATGGCAAGCCATTTTTCTTTCAACAACGTCCAGGAAAAAATGAAAAAATATTCAAGGTGATAAAATTCAAAACGATGAATGATAAAAAAAATGTTGATGAAAATTTATTGCCAGATGCAGAACGTATCACAAAAATTGGAAACTTTGTACGCAAAACTTCTTTGGACGAAATACCGCAGTTAATCAATATCATCAAAGGCAATATGAGTTTAGTTGGTCCTCGTCCATTGTTGGTGGAATATTTGCCTTTGTATAACACAGAACAAAAACAAAGGCATAACGTTCGCCCTGGTATTACAGGTTGGGCGCAAGTGAATGGACGAAATGCAATATCCTGGGCAAAAAAATTTGAGTTGGATGTATGGTATGTAGATAATCTATCTTTTCGTATTGATTTGAAAATCATGTTTTTAACAATTAAAAAAGTTTTTGTAAGAGAAGGGATTAATTCTGAAACGAGCGTAACAATGGAATATTTTACAGGCAATAATTTGCCATAAGTTGTCAATGATTCTTAAATACCATGTATATGAGTAACGCAAAACAAATCGATAAATTATGAAATTGTCAATTATAGTTCCTGTGTATAATGTGGAAAGATTTCTTGCTGAATGTATTGACTGTTTGGTAGATCAAGATATAGATTTTGCTGATTATGAAATCATTTTGATTAATGATGGGTCTACGGATAGTAGTTTGATTATAGCAAATGAATATATGACCCGATTTCCTAATATTGTAGTTTATACAAATGAAAATAACGGACAGAGTTATACTCGGAATTATGGGATATCAAAATCAAAAGGAGAATTTATTTATTTTATTGACTCTGATGATTATATCGAACATAATAGCCTTGGAAAACTACTTTTTCTTATGGAAAAATATAATTTAGATTTATGTGGATTTGGGTTAAAACGCGTTTATGAGAGAAATCTATCGCATACTTTGGATTGGAGTTGTATTGATTATGGTACACCAAAAATTCTTACTGGAGTGCAAACCATTAGTGAACATTTATACAATAATGGCGTTTGGTGGTATATTCTTCGAAAAAAAGTCTTAACAGATAACGCCATTTTCTTTGAAAATTTTCGCACGATGGAAGATGGCATTTTCACAACAGAACTTTTAATTATGTGCCAAAAAGTGGTTATCTTGCCATTACAGTTGTATTATTATTTTTATAATCCAAATTCAACAGTAACAACAGCTAATGTCCATCGAAGGGTGAAAATAATTGAAGATATGCATTTTGCTGTAATAAAATTTGAGTATCTTATTAAATTGGCAATAAACAAAGGATCTGACAGTTATGCTTTAAAAAGAATTAAGATACGGCAACAATCTTATGTTTATTTTTTATTAGTAAGAGAATTAAAAAACAAAACGCCATATAAAAAAATAAAAGAAAGATTGTTGTCAATACAAAAAAATACATCTGCATATCCTCTTGTATTTTTCAATGAAGAATACCATTCTTTTAAATATAGAATTTTCACAATTATTTTAAACAAATCATTCTTAATCAGAATGATTTGTTTGTTGAATCGTATTTTCAATGTGATAAAATGAATATTTTAATAACTTCTGTTGGGAAACGAGTTTCCCTTATAAAATTATTCCAGCAAACATTAAAAAATACGTATCCTGATGCAATGGTTTATACAACAGATATGAATCCTGCATTAGCACCAGCTGGAATTATTTCTGATAGATGTTTTGAATCTCCTCGTGTGACAGCAACATGTTACATAGAGTTTCTTTTGGGAATATGTATAGAAAACAAAATACGCATAATTATTCCAACGATTGATACTGAATTATTAATATTGGCCGAAAATAAAGCGATATTTCAGAAAAACGGTATAGAGCCGTTAGTATCTAATAAATCATTTATTTCAGTTTGTCGAGATAAGCGTAAGACCAGAAATTATTTGGAAAAATCAGGAATACGTACTCCGAAACTTATAAATAAGTACCATCCTTCGTTTCCACTATTTGCTAAACCTTATGATGGCTCTTTATCAAAAGATATTTTTGTTATAAAAAACAAAGAAGGATTAACCTCCGAAATAATCAATAATCCCAAACTCATATTTATGGAATATATTGATAAAGATAAATATCAAGAATTTACTGTAGATATGTATTATGGTCGTGATAATAAAGTAAAAGCTATTATTCCACGAGAACGAATAGAGATACGGGCAGGAGAAATAAACAAGGGATATACTCGAAAAAATTACTTGGTGAATTTTCTGAAAGAGCGTATGGATTATTTGCCAGGAGTTATAGGATGTATTTGCATTCA
The DNA here is from genome assembly GCA_031273485.1 of Prevotellaceae bacterium. GTDB lineage: Bacteria > Bacteroidota > Bacteroidia > Bacteroidales > UBA932 > JAIRLF01. The sequence continues at coordinate 14,054 of JAISRS010000137.1, read as the reverse complement.
GTTATTTTATCGAGAAAAAGACAATGATGTAATCGGAATTGAGATTAATCCACGTTTTGGTGGTGGTTATCCATTATCTTATTATGCCAAGGCAGATTTTATTACATACATAATAAAAGAATATTTTTTAGAGGAAACAATAAAATACTCTGATTATTGGTTAGATAACACTTTAATGCTTCGCTATGATGCAGAAATAATTGTGTATGAAAATGAAAAAAATCGTTGTTTTTGATTTGGACGATACTTTATATAATGAAATTGACTATCTAAATTCTGCTTTTCGGGAGATTGCAGAATATTTAGAGGCAACATATTCTATTTCAAATATATATGATTTTATGTTGCAAAAATACTCTGAGGGGCAAAATGTATATGATGAAATTAATAAAAACTATTCATTAAATATTTCAAAGGAAAAGTTTTTATTATTATACAGAAATCATATCCCTGATATTCAATTAGATAATGCCACTAAAACAACTTTGACAATATTGCAAAAAAATGATTGTATTTTGGGTATAATAACAGACGGCAGAGAAATAACGCAAACAAGGAAAATAAAAGCGTTGGCATTAAGCAAGTTTTTTGAACAGGGAAATATAATTATTTCAGAATCATTCGGCAGCGAAAAGCCATCATCGGCAAATTATACTTATTTCGAGAAAAAATACTCAAATTCAAAGTTTTATTATATTGGAAATAGTACAGAAAAAGATTTTGTTGCACCTAATAAATTAGGTTGGACAACAATTTGTATTTTAGACAATGGTAAACATATTCATAAACAAGATTTTTCGTTAAGCAAAGAATATTTGCCAAAATATAATGTGAGAAATCTAATTGAAATTTACAATTTGATATTTTAAGATTTATGCAAACCGAAAAAATCTACCTTTCCCTTGCTCACATGGGGGGGCGCGAGCAAGAATTTATACAGCAGGCATTCGATACTAATTGGGTAGTACCGATGGGTCCAAATTTGGATGCTTTTGAAAAAGATTTAGAGCAATTTTTGGGTAATGGGGTGTATGTCGCAGGTTTGTCTGCAGGCACTGCTGCGCTGCATCTCGGGTTAATTCTTCTTGGCGTAAAAGCAGGTGATGAGGTGATTTGTCAAAGTTTTACCTTTTCGGCTTCTGCCAACCCGATTGTTTATCAAGGTGCAACGCCTGTTTTTATTGATAGCGAACACGATACTTGGAATATGTCGCCCGAACATTTGGAACGTGCCATTAAAGACCGAATTGCAAAAGGCAAAAAGCCCAAAGCCATTATTCCTGTGCATTTATACGGAATGCCTGCAAATATGGAAGCAATTTTAGCGATTGCCAATAGTTATGAGATTCCGGTTTTGGAAGATTCGGCTGAGGCATTGGGTTCAATGTACAAAGGGGTTCATTGCGGAACTTTTGGCGAATTGGCAGTCCTGTCGTTCAATGGGAACAAAATTATTACCACATCTGGCGGAGGTGCGTTGGTGGCAAAAAAAGAAGAATGGGTACAAAAAGCGCGTTTTTTGGCAACCCAAGCGCGTGATGCCGCTCCACATTATCAACACACCCAAATCGGCTACAACTATCGCATGAGTAATATTGTTGCCGGAATTGGTCGCGGACAAATGTTAGTTTTACCGGAAAGAGTGGAGCAACGCAGAAAAAACAATCAATTTTACCGCAAGCATTTGGCAGAAATAGATGGCATTATTTTCCAAATCGAGCCTTCTTCTGATTTTTACTCCAACTACTGGCTGACAACGATTCTCATCGATCCCGAAAAAACCGGTTTTACCCGCGAAGACCTGCGCCTGACGCTGGACAGGGCTAATATCGAAGCGCGTCCGTTGTGGAAACCTCTGCATTTGCAGCCCGTTTTCGCCCGGTCGCCCTGGTACGGAGAAAAAGTGTGCGAAACATTGTTCGCCAACGGTTTGTGTCTGCCCTCCGGTTCCAGTCTGACCGATGACGATCTGGCGAGGGTGGTTAACACAGTTAGAAACATGCAGCCCGTTATATGATAAATTTTTATATGAACAACAATGAATAAAAACCGTATTTCGGTGATGTTTGACCGCCTGATGGCAGGTTTTTTTCTAAAAATTACCTCCACTCCTTACATTTCGAGGAGGATGGTTGTCTTTATCGACCTTCTCATCGTCTTTCTGGCCTTTACGATCACGTATTATATCTGCTTCGCCCTGATCAAGGCGCCGGTTATTGCGTTGAGCTTTTTCATCAAAGCGACGCTTTGTGTTCTTGTACACGCGCTCTGTTTCATGGTCGGCAAAACGTTTAAGAATACGCTCCGCCATACGTCGTTCAAGGATATACTCCATTTATCTTTGGTCGTGATTCTGGCCAACATCTCGCTCTACGGGATCAATGCCATCATAGACAGCCGGCTCAACAAGTTCATCTTTCCCAATATCGGCTTCCTGATTAATCTGGCGCTGGTATACGGTGGAATCATTTTTTTCCGTATTTGCGTCCGTCTCCTTTTTGAAATTGCGAAGGCCAGTTATGGCCGGAAGGGCAAGGCGAAGAAACTGCTTGTCTACGACACCAACGTGTCGCTCATGGATTTGATAGACAACAACCCGCTGCTGGAGTTCAAAGTCGCCGGATTCATTACCGCCGCCGTATCCAATGCGAAAAACAAAACCATTGCGGGACGTCCCGTATATTATATCGAAGACATCCTTAACCATACAAACGTGAGTGATTTATGCGACGCTATTCTGATCGCTCCGACCGAAATGAATCCGGACGAGAAACAAATTCTTGCCGACTACTGTATCCGGTGCAAGATTGATTTGCTCTCTACCACGGCATGGCAAGAATGGAACAGCAGCAAGGAGGAAATCCGCCTGAACAAAATCAATATCGAAGATTTACTCGGACGACCACCCATACATATTGATAGCGAATCCATCGGGCGCCAGCTGGACGGTAAAACGGTGCTTGTCACAGGTGCCGCGGGTTCGATTGGCAGCGAAATCGTACGTCAGATAAGCAACTACAACCTCAAGTCGGTTATCTTGCTGGACATTGCCGAAAGCCCGCTTCATCAACTGCACATCGAACTGCTCGAAAAAAATACGCAAATCAACTACGTACCAGTCATTTGCGATACCAAACACATCCACCAGCTTGACCGCGTATATGCACAATACAAGCCCGATTGTGTCTATCATGCAGCTGCCTACAAGCATGTTCCGATGATGGAAATTTATCCTTGCGAAGCCGTTCTGACGAACATACAGGGAAGCATGAATGCTGCCGACCTGGCCGTTAAATACGGCGTTGAAGTCTTCGTGATGATTTCGACCGACAAGGCCGTAAATCCAACCAACGTCATGGGCGCCTCCAAACGTATCATGGAAATATACATCCAGTCGCTGTCAAGAAAACTCGGCAGCGAAGCAAAGCAGACACGTTTCATTATTACACGCTTCGGAAACGTGTTAGGCTCCAACGGTTCCGTGGTGCCGCTCTTCAAAAAGCAAATACAAAAAGGCGGCCCGCTCACAGTTACTCACCCGGACATTGTCCGCTATTTTATGACCATCCCCGAAGCGTGCCGTCTGGTGCTCGAAGCAGGAAACTTCGGACAGGGTGGCGAGGTATTCGTGTTTGACATGGGCGAACCGGTCAAAATCATAAACCTGGCCCAAAACATGATCCGTCTTTCGGGGCTGGAAGTAGGCAAAGACATCGAAATCGTTTACACTCAATTGCGCCCCGGCGAAAAACTTTACGAAGAATTGTATTACAACAGGGAGGTGACGAAATTGACCGCAAACAAAAAAATCCTCATCGACAGTGTTCGCGAATACAACTATCACGACGTAGTGCCACAGATACTGAACCTGATCGAAACCGCCAAACTTTATGATGACACGAAAACAGTACGGATCATGAAACAAATCGTCCCCGAATACATCAGTCAAAATTCCGTCTACTCAAAGATTGATGACGACCTCAAACGAATGAAAAACCCTGATATTTAGGAATATCAGAACCTTTCTATATTAAGTTTTGTCCCGCAGGGATGCAATGTGCATAACCGCGGGTGCAACGCAACCTACGGCCGGCAGCAACAGCTATTGCGCTCTGTCTGTCCCACAGAAATCAGACATACATGTCCGCAAGTCCCGCACGGTGGCGCCTATGGCAGCAGCCGGATACAGCGCGTCACTGCAAGTCCCGCACCTTGGAAGGGCACAGCAAAACCATTCTCTTCATTTCTTTCATTCTCTTCATTTTTTTCATTTCTTTCATTCTGTCCGTTTGATGCGGTTGCTCCGGAATGAATCTTTGATCCCTTGAAAATTGAAATATATTTTATACTTTTGCGGGTGAACAAACAAGACCGAATAATGAACCGAAAACTGAAAATCGCCCTTGTGGCGCACGATAACCGTAAAGCGGACATGATTGAATGGGCTGTACATAACGCTCATTTTTTATCGCGTCACACGCTGGTCTGTACCGGAACGACCGGCGGAATGATCCGGAATGCATTTGAAGAACAGGGCATCGAAGCCGAAATCACCTGCATGCATTCCGGGCCGATGGGCGGCGATGCGGAGATTGCCGCCATGGTGGTGCGCAAGGAAATCAACCTGGCCATTTTCCTGATAGACGACCTGAACCCGCAGCCCCACGAAGCCGACATACAGATGCTGCTTCGCCAGTGCCGCGTGCACAACATCCCCATCGCATGCAACCGTTACAGCGCCGACCTGATGCTCACCAGCGCCCTGTGGGACGACGATTCCTACGTGCCGATGGAACCGAAATATATTTATTTTAAACGATAACGCGGATGAAACTCAACATAGCCGTTTTACCGGGCGACGGCATCGGCTCGGAAATCGTGGCGCAGGCGATGAAAGCCCTGCAGGCCGTTTGCCGGAAATACGGTCACGAATTGACCGCTCGCGAAGCCCTCGTGGGAGCCTGCGCAATCGACGCGACAGGGAAACCCTACCCCGACGAAACGCACGCACTCTGCATGCAGAGCGACGCCGTACTCTTCGGCGCCATCGGATCGCCGAAATACGACAACGACCCCTCGGCCGGCATACGCCCCGAACAGGGTCTCCTGGCCATGCGCAAACGGCTGGGACTGTATGCCAACATCCGTCCGGTCGCCACGTTCCCGGCCCTGCTGCACCAGTCACCGCTCCGCCCGGAACTGGTGGACGGCGTAGACCTGATATGTATCCGCGAACTGACGGGCGGCATGTACTTCGGGCGTCCGCAGGGACGGAGCGAAGACGGAGATACGGCCTACGACACCTGCATCTATACGCGGACGGAAATCGCGCGCATCGTGCGCCTGGCATATGCATATGCGCTGAAACGGCGCCGGAAACTGACGGTCGTGGATAAAGCCAACGTGCTGGCCACCTCAAGGCTGTGGCGCCAGGTCGCGCAGGAAATCGCGCAGGAATACACCTCCGTGGAGACCGAATTCATGTTCGTGGACAACGCGGCGATGCGTCTGATCCAATGGCCGAAAAGCTTCGACGTACTGGTGACGGAGAACATGTTCGGCGACATCCTGACGGACGAAGCGTCGGTGATTACCGGTTCGCTGGGCATGCTGCCCTCGGCGTCGATCGGATTGCACACGTCGGTATTTGAACCCATACACGGCTCCTATCCGCAGGCAGCCGGGAAAAACATCGCCAATCCGCTGGCCACAATACTCTCCGCCGCACTGATGCTGGAATACGCCTTCCATCTGCCGGACGAAGGCAACGCCATCCGCCGCGCGGTAGCCGCCTCGATGGAAGCCGGCATCGTCACCGAAGACATTGCGCAGGGACTCGCTCCGCACACCACCTCGGAAGTGGGCGACCGGGTAGCGGAATGGATCGACGGGGAAAAATAATTCGGAAATTCAAAGATTCAAGGATTCAAAAAAAACGCGGAAACAATTGTCTCCGCGTTTTTTCATTCTCCATTCTCCATTCTCAATTCTCAATTATGAAAATACCGGTCCTCGCAGACGCGACCCGCGGAATGCATACCAGCAGATCACGCCGTATGAAACGGCCGGAATAATCATTCCCGGCGCAATGGCCTTTGCCCACGACGCCTCGGCAATCAGCCCGATAAGCGGCGTCAACAGCGCGCCGCCGATCAGACTCATCACCAGCATGGACGCTCCCAGCTTCGCATGTGGCCCCAGGCCTTTCACGCCCGATGCAAAATTGGTCGGGTACATCAGCGACATGAAGAACGTCGTCGCCATCATCGCGCAGATGCCGATCCAGTAGGTGAGGCCGTGTATGCCCGTCCACGAAGCCCATTCCGACCCCAGTATCACAACCGCCACCAGCCCGATGTTGACGAGCGCATAGATGCCCATTAACCGCGTGGCCTGTATCCATTTCATCAGGTAAGTGGAAAAGAAACGTCCCGCCATGAAGATGATCATATTAACCACCAGCAGTCCGCCGGCTTGCTTTTCGGTCATCGGGCTGTTTTCCTGCACGTAGGTGATCAGGTAGCTCCATGTGCCGAGTTGGGCGCCCAGATAAAAGAACTGGGAAATAATGGCGCCGTACCAGTGGGGATATTTCAGTAATGCCCTGAAACTGCCCCTGTGCTGCGCATCACCGGAAGTTTCGACTTTGGGGAACTTTGTTTTCCAGATGAGAAAAGCGACAATCAGGACGGCAATGCCGATGATGATGTAGGTTGGCCATACGCGGCTGTTTTCGGTCTGGAGGAAATCGGCGTATGCGTTCCCGGTGGCGGTGAGCTGCGCTTTCATTTCGGCAATCTGTTCTTTCGACGGTTCGTTGCCCGAAAAAATAAACAGGGTGCCCAGCGTAACGCCGGTAATGCCGCCGATCGGATTGAAGGACTGCGCCAGATTCAGGCGGCGCGCCGATGTGGACGGGTCGCCGAGGCTGGTGATGAAACTGTTGGCTCCGAGTTCAAGAAACGAAAGCCCGCTGCCGATCACAAAGATTCCGCTCAGGAACACAAAGTAGATGCCGGAACCGGCCGCCGGATAAAACAGGAAACATCCGGTGGCAAAGACCAGCAGTCCGGTGAGAATCCCCGACTTGTAGCCGTATCGCTGCATGAACAGCCCGGCAGGAATCGCCAGGCAGAAATAGCCCAGTTTAATGGCCGTCTGAATCAGTCCCGCCTCGAATCGCGTCAATTCGAGCGATTTCTGGAATTGTTTGATCAGGACGTCATTCAGCACATTGGGCAGCGCCCACATGAAAAACAGCAGGGTGACCAGCGCAAATGTAAAAACGTAGCCCGGCGTAATCAATGCCGGTTTGTTATTCTTGTTGTTCATGACTTACTGTTTATGGGTTATCGTTCTTCGTCCGTCCATATCATTTCCGTATTCCGGTTTGAGGGGAAACTTCACCGGTGCATTATCGCGCGTGGAGCGGTAGATGGCCGTGAAGAGTTCCACTGTCCGGCGGCCTGTCTGGCCGTTCACCAGCGGATCGCGGTTTTCGTCCAGCGCCTGCAGATATTCTTCGATCTGCCGTTCCATGTAATAGACGGTCGGGTCGATGCGTTCGAACAGCTCGCTGTCTTCGCGCACCCAGCCTTCGAGCAGGGATTCTTCGCCGGGGACGGTCCAGAGGTCGTTTATCGGCGGTTCGAGTACCGACGACATTCCGGCCACGAACATGGCGCCGCCGTCGGTCTGTACGCCGATGGAAGCGCCGTTGGATCCGTGTACCTGCACTTTGCCGAAGATGCCGGGCTTTTCCGAATTGCTGACGATGATGTTGCCGATGCCGCCGTTTTTGAATTTCACGATGGCGACGGCCGTGTCTTCCACCTCAATGTAGGGATGGTTCAGGTTGCGCCACACGCCGTATACTTCGTCCACTTCGCCCATGTACCAGAGCAGGATGTCGAGCTGGTGGGGCGCCTGATTGACCAGCACGCCTCCGCCTTCCATGTCCCATGTTCCGCGCCAGGGGTCGGCGTCGTAGTAGGGTTTGTCGCGCCAGCCGAGCATGTTGATGGTTCCGAGGACAGGCGTTCCGATTTTACCGTCGTCGATGGCCTGGCGTATGCGCTGCACGGGGGCGTACCAGCGGCGCTGGCTTACCACGCCGAGACGGACACCGGCTGCGCGGCAGGCTTCGATCATGGCGTCGCTGTCTTCCAGCGTGGAGGCGAGCGGTTTTTCGACCAGCACGTTTGCTCCGGCACGCGCTGCTTCCAGGGTCACATCTTTGTGGAAGGGGTGGGGATTGCAGACAATCACCAGGTCGATATTGTTTTCACGAATCATCGCCGTGATGCTGCTGCAGGCTTTTACGCCGTATGCTGCGGCGAATTTTCCGGCCGATTCGGGTGTGCGGCTCCATACGGCGGCGAGCGTCGCATGGGGCAGGTTGCCGATGGCCTGGGCATGAAGATGGGCTACTTTGCCGCATCCGATAATAGCTATCTGATAATTTTTCATTGTTTATGGTGCAAGTATTACTTTATTGAGATTTCCTTCCCTGTGATAGAGTTTGCGGAACCATTCGGCGCCTTCGCTCAGGGGGGCTACGGCGGAGATCATGTCGTCCACTTTCAGTGCGCCGGAGGCGATCATGTCGAGCACGATTTCGTATTCACCGTTGATGGCGCAACTGCCCTGCACTTTGATTTCGGTCGTGACTACCTTCTGTAGTGGGAACTCGATGGTGGGGGTGACGTTGCCTACCAGGACGGCGGTCGCGCCTTTGCGGAGCGAGTCGATCAGGGTGTTGACGGTGACGGAAATGCCGATGGCTTCGAATCCGAAGTCGGCGCCGCGTTCCTTGGTATGGGCACGGACGGTTTCGGCTACGGACTGATTCGTGGAGTTGATAAGTACCGTGGCGCCGTAGCGGGCGGCCATAGCGAGTTTTGCGTCATCCACGTCGACGGCGATTACCGGGGTTGCGCCGGAGGCTTTCAGCATGCTGACGATAAAGGTTCCGATCATTCCGCTGCCGAGCACGACGGCGCTGTCGCCGGCCTTGACGCCCGAAAGCCGGACGGCATGTGCGGCTACGGCGGCCGGTTCGACCATGGCGGCCTGCTCGAAGGTGACGCTGTCGGGGATTTTGTACAGGATGTGCTGCGGCACGGCCAGGTATTCGGCAAAGGCGCCGTGACGTTTGTATTCTACGGGCGATACGCCGACGACCTGGCGTCCTTCGCTGAGGTTGTAGCGTCCCTTGAGCGTGTACCAGTCGTTGAGGGGATAGACGGTGGAATCGAATGTGACGCGGTCGCCTTCCTTCCATCGGTCGACGCCTTCTCCCGTGCGGACAATCACGCCGGAGGCTTCGTGCCCCATGATGACGGGCGGTTGCCGGCGTCCGGTGCTGCCGTCCATGCCGTGTACGTCGCTGCCGCAGATGCCGCAGGCTTTTACTTTGATAAGGACTTCGCCGGCGGCTATCTGCGGCTCGGCGACGTCCTTATATACGAATTTGTTGTACTCTTCCAATACGAGTGCTTTCATTTACTTTTTGTTTTTGGTGTTTATATTTTTACTGTTTGATGATTCAATCCACGAATTACACGAATTACACGAATGATTTCGCCTCCGCTATCCCCTGACAGGGTTTGGCACTCTCTGTCAGGGTTGGTCTCCACGAATAATTCTTTCGTTTCTTTCATTTTCTTCATTTCTTTCATTCTTCTTTATTCTTCTCCATTTTTCTTTGCAGCGCGTCCTTTGCGTTGCGCCAGCGTGTTTTTGAAATAGCGGATGCGTTCGTTGAGTTTGTTCACAAAACCGGCGTAGACGCTTTCACCGTTCACCACGATGGCGGCGTCGATATAGTCGTTGGTTTGTGTGTAAACGCCGTCGATTTCCTTGCGGGTTTCGCGCAGGTTGACGTGTATCTGTCCCGCGTTTTCATCGAAGCGCTGGTTCATCAGCTTGTCGAACGTCTGATTGGCGTTGTCGAGGTCGGTAATCCAGTCCTTGGCGTCCAGCGTAGCAATCTCGGCGGCGCAGCGTGTGTTGATTTCCTGCACGAAATTGTAAATGCCGGCCGTTTCCTCGTTGTAGGATTTATGGCGGAAATCGCCGTAATGGTTTACCACGACCAGCATGTTGTGAGCGGCCTGTTTTTTGGACGGGTTGGAGCTGTGGAGATTGCTCTCCAGCATCAGTACCAGCCCGCGATAGATGGTATCGCGCTGCGTATCGGTGTCGGTGATGGCATCGGTCAGTTCGCTTCTGCGGATGGCCTCCAGGGCGATGTCTTCCCTGCCGTAGAGCACCAGGAAGGTGGCGAACAGGGCTTCGATGTTCAATACGGATGCACCGGTCGCTTCGACCAGGTTTTTGAAATCGGTCATCAGTTGAAAATGCTCTTCGTTACGAAGATGTCTCAAATCAATTTTAATAATTTTCATGATACATTTTGTTTTTAAATTAGACAATACATATTTATTACACTTGCGGAACGTTCCGCAGGTATGTTTTTGCTTCGGTTGGGACTTGCGGAATGTTCCGCAGGTATGTTTTTGTTTCGGCCGGGGCTTGCGGGATGTTCCGCAACTCTGTTTTGCATCCGGTTGGGACTTGCGGAACGTTCCGCAAGCCTGTTTTTGTTCCGGTTGCGGGTTGCGGAATGTTCCGCAGGCGTGGCAGGGGTTTTGTGTCCGGTCATAATCGTGCTGTTTTAAGGATTGATTTTCTTTTGCAGGGCTTCTTCCCTTGCGCTGTCCCAATAATTACAGTCCAGTTCGAAAAAAGTGGACGTGTAGGGAATCGTCAAATTGCTTTTCAGGATGATTACGCGAAACTTGCGACTGACTTCATCCAGCCGGTTAATCAGCTCCTCGTGCGAAACGGGAATGAGCCTGTCGCCGAAAAGCGACTGCATCCGTTCGCGCAGGGCGTCTATTCCCGTGGCGGCTTTTTCGTCAAGATAGGATAATTCCCTGTCCTGATAGATGGCGGCTTTGATGTGAGGCGCTTTTTCGATTTCACCGTGCACAAAAGTCAAAATATCCATATACGATTCGCCGGTGTAGAGGGTTTTAATCCCCGCCTGCGTTTGCAGCGGATACGCCATGTCCGTCACCACGATCCAGTTGCGGTGTCCCAGCAGAGGGATTTCCGCTTTCAGTTCGTCTTTCCACGAAAGCACCGATTCCTGCGGCGACCCTGTTGGCGTGGAATGGCAACAGGCAAACAGGAGGCATAATGCGCCAAAAAATAAAGAATTAAAAAATCTGTTCATTGTTTTCGAGGTTATTAATTTATGCGATAAAATCGTTAAAACGTAAACTGCCATACAATCCGCTCCCCGCTCTTGACCGTCACGCGGCTTGGCAGGGAAACCCATATTTGTGCAATAGAAAAAATATGGTGAAACGTTCCGCTTATCCAAACAGTGCCGTTATTTTTGAGTTTATTACGGACTTCTTTATGCCATTGAAAATTAAACTCGTTTGCAAAATCTATCCTTCCGACTTGTTCCATGTGCTCTAAATATTTCAATATAGCTATTATAAATTCTGTTTCAAACTCTTTAATATTAGAAATATATGATCATTAGGACATCCATTTTCTTCAAAGTGTTTTTCTTCATCTTTCCATAAATAATCAATTACTTTTCTAAGATTTTCCACATAATTTGGGTTAAAAATAGCGTGGCATTTCAATTTATCTTTGGAAAAGCCCGCTTTTTCAATCCAAATTCCATCTCTATATAAATTGGTCAATGCTTCTTCTTGCGTTGACCCATTTTCAATGCCAATTATCTGTGAATTTTTCATTTCACTATCATTCGGAGAAATGGTGTATCCTTCATCTGTATAAAAAATAAAAAGTGCCATTATATAAGTTGTTTTACTTGTGATAATTCAAACATTTTCGAATGTTGATTGGAAATATCATCATAATTGACAAAATCAATACGTTTTTTTATAGGATTAAATATTGTCTTACTCATAATATCATTAAACTGTTTTTTGCGCGATTCTGCGGCAATGATATAAAAACAGGCAAAGTAGTCTTGCAACTCAAAAAATTTCGTCAATGAATTTTGAATATCGGTTGAATGTTCTACTTCAAAAAAAGAATGCGGTAATTTACGCTCATTAAACCAAACGACATCAACGGTTGTTGCTCGGCGAAGAATTTCAGGATAGGTAAAATGGTAAATCTCATCTAATGTAACTAATTCTTTTAATGACTTTTCTAAAAACAAACGATTTTTATCCTGTGGCGGAACATATGTTTGCAAACCTTTCATATTACCAATTTCAACAACTAACCCTTGATAATAAGAATGTGTGAATAATTCATCTTTCTTTTTATCTTGTGTTTCAAGTTGAAATTTTTTCAAAACATTTTTTTCAGCTTCTTTTAGTGCCCAAAGTCCCGGTTGTATCTTAAAAAACGCGTCACTCAATTGAACAATTCGTCTTACACTTGCCTGTGGCGATTTTGTCTTCCATGTGGAAAAATCAATTAATCTATTTAATTGTCCAAATGTTGCATATCCACCGTTTTGGCGCATTACTTCAATGACTTGTTCAGTTTGCGTATTCATAATATTATGCACAATCTAAATAACACGAATATAAATCGTCAAAAAAATTGTTGTTGGGATCATTGGATTTCACGTCCGAATTACTCAAAAGCCATAAATAGCCTTTGTCATTCAACTTGTCACAAAAGTGTTTTAGCCTTACCTGTTCTGCGTCATTAAATGCTTCTCTTGCATAAGAATTAAAACTTGATGTTTGGCTTAACGGTTTATAAGGCGGATCAAAGTAAAAAAAGGAATTTTCCGTAGCGTAATCCAATGTTTGTTCAAAATCCCCTGTCAGGATTTCCACTTTTTGCAATAATTCGCTGTCGGCAAGTAGTGTGTCTTCGTCGCAAATGGTTGGATTTGTATATTTTCCGAACGGTACGTTGAATAAGCCTTTACTGTTTACCCTGTGCAAACCATTGAAGCACGTGTGGTTAAGAAAAATGAACAAAGCCGTGTTTTCAATATCTTCAAGCGATTTGGTATTATACCTTTCCCGCATGGTCAGGTAAAATATTTTCCGGCTTTCTTCCGAAGTTAACGACTGATACTCTTGCTCGATATTTTTGAGTCTTGCGATTAATTCATTAACGTTGTTTTTGACTGCAAAATAAGCCGTCGTTAAATCGGAATTAATATCGTTAATCACTGCTTTTCGGATATTTTTTATACTTTTCAGCATCCAAAAGAGCATTGCGCCACCACCGACAAAAGGTTCAATATAGACAAGGTCGGGCATTTCAAAAATTTCTTGCGGCAATATTTTTGAGATGGAAGGTATGAGTTGGCTTTTACCTCCAACCCATTTTACGAATGGTTTAGCAGACAATCCGGCGGACTGTCTACTACCATTAATTATCCTGTTTTTATCATTCTTCATATTTGCAAAAGTACAAAATCTTTTTATATTACCCCTCTTATTTCTTAATTGATATCAAAGCTTGAACTCCAGCACAAGCCGTTCTCCGGCTTTCACAACGATGCGGTTCGGCAGAGAGAGCGACACAGCAGCGCCTTTTTGCTCCCGTTTTGCGGAAACGGTTTGACCGTCGAGCGATACATTCGCCGATTTCACCCTCTTGCCTTTGGGCGCATCCACGGAGAAAGCGCTTAGCTGCACCTGTCCGTATTTGGGTTCCAGCACGCACGTCATCGTGTTGCCCGACAGGGTCTGCGTATAGCTGCCCCATCCTTCCGCCGCCGTGAAAGGCGCCTTGAAGTTTTCGGCATTCCATTTGGGCGCAAAACGCAAGAATCCTTTCGGACCATGGTATTCAAACCCGCAGGCGGTGATAAATGCGCCGTAGCTTGCCATGGCGCGCGCATAATGGTCGCTGCATTCTATTTCGTTGTACGGATTGCGTTTTGCCGCGTGGTAGCGGTCGTGAATCGAGCGCACCAGCACAAGTCCTTCGTCCGTCATGCCTTCGGCAATCATGTGCGAGGCGACCTCGTACTCGAATCCGCTCATACATTCGTGGAAATAACCCAGCTGCCACGACTGGTTATC
>JAISRS010000507.1 GCA_031273485.1 Prevotellaceae bacterium | reverse complement strand
CAAAGTCATCCGCGCCGTCAAATTGATAATCAATTACTGTTTCGCCCGCATCGTTAACGTATCCATATTTACCGTCGGCATTTTGTTTCGGATACAAAGCAAATTGGTTACAATACTCTTTATACAAATCCATATAGGAGAAAATTCCTTCTTTTGCCTTATCATTCATATCATTAGTTAACGAGGTGTTTTTCCTGACATTATCGGTCAGGCTATACACATTGCACCAATCACCATCCATCGCCTTTTGAGCCTCAATCAGCGCACATATTATATGTACGGTGTAACTTTTCGGAGATTTGTGTTTTGCGCTTTGTGCCATGATGAGCGCTTCGCCAACATCAAAATAGTTCTCCAATGCTTTTAAATAAGCCATACATATCAATAAATCGCCACTTGCCTGATTCGTAAAATCAGATAAATCCCTGTATTTATTTCCGCTGTTGATGTGCTTGAAAAAGACAGTTGCCTTTGCGGCGTCAGACAATGCATGAATGATGGCAATCTTTACGGCAATCGGATTTTCCGAAACGGACAAATAATCCATCAATTGCTCTGTCAAAGCGCCTTCTTTTAATGCCGCTGCTACTATCGGCACATCCTTGTAGCCGGAACTAATATCGGTAGATGTTAATGGCGAATCCGCCCACATTGCATGGTTGAAACCCAACACAAACAAACTTACTAAGATTAAATTTTTCATTTTCTTTATTTTTTAAAAATCTTTCCCCTGCTCTTACGGCTTTGCAGGTCTTGCCCCGTTTTTACAGTGGTCTCCGGTCTCCACTTTACATTCAACTTTTTCATTTTCTTTATTCTTTAAAAATTTTTCTATTCGTAGTAACGCTTTTCGGATTCCGTCCCGACTTTCGTAGAGACGCGATGCATTGCGTCTCTACTTGCCGTCACCCCGCACTGCGCTTCACTTTGTACGGAAGCCTCCTTGCCCCCAAAGGGGGGAGGGTAACCCCTTGCGGGGTTGGCTGTGGCGACAACCGACGAAGCACCAACGACAACGTAAAACTCCCGTTCGGCGTAGCGAGACGCTACGCCGAACGAAGGGGGCGACGATTCCATCTTTGCCGTCTCTTCGTTTGCACTGTTCCGATGTTTGTCGCTGCTGTTGCAGCAACCGCCGCACGAAACCGATAATACTACAGTAAGCGATGTTACTGTCATGCCTTTTAAAAAGGCTTTCAACTTTGAATTTTTCATTTTACTGACTATTTAAAATTGACTGCTTATTTATTTAACACTCTTATTTGAATTATTATAATTATTTGTAATATTTTCAATTATTTAAGCATATCCTTCATGTATTTTTATTTCCCTGTTACTTATTAAATCTTTTGCAGAAAGATGAAATCTGGAAGAGGCATCTACTTCAAAACTGACTTCTATTTGAGGGATTCCTTTTTTTGCCGGTATTAATTCAATATGATAATATCCCATTGAGCTGTTTTGGCTTGCCTGCTCATACTCTCCTTCTACAACATGGATATTTATTGCAGGTTGATCATCGTAATCACTTGAAAATTTCTCCGTTTTTTCTATAGGAAATGTAGTGTCTTTGTCCAAAATCACCTTAGTTTTACCATTTGGGAGTTCATAACCGATAGAATGTCGGGTACAGTCTAAAATCAGAATATCCCGTACAGCGCCATCAAAAATACCTCCTTGAATTGCAGCGCCCTGTGATACGACAGATTTGCTCTCCAGATAAATGCTTTTTTTCCCGAATGATTCTTCTATGATAAATCTGATAGACCTGTCATTTACGGCATCACCCGCCAGGATTACTCCATCAATTGCATACCAATCATTCATGGCAATTGCTTTCTTGCACATTTCAGCTAATGATTGATATAATTTTTCAGATAATTTCTCATATTGTGTACGACATAAGGTATATTTCAAGTCATGCCGATTGCCGGCACATCCCTTCGGAATAGTAATGCATGCAGAATTTTGATGTGTCAAATTATGTTTGGCTTCAATTGATTTATCATACAAAAGCGCTTTGTGTTTTGGATCTTTGCGCAAGTCTGTTTTTACATCACGCAAAACCTCTTCTGCCAGCCACTGCACAATTAACTCGGTAAAATTATCTCCGCCAAGTTGCATACCATCATGTGAAATTACCTCCACAATTCCATCACCACAGGTAACAAGCGATATGCAGCAGGAACTTGCCCCCAAACTCACAACTGCATAAGTGACGTCATTCTCTGAACTCATGTTTTCATACATGTAAGCCAGTGCTATTGCCACGGTATCCGGAATGCAGCGCAGGCATTTTATGCCTGCCAGTTCGGCGGCGTCCATTATCATTTTTTCCTGCGTACAAGTATAATATGCCGGTATTGCAATAACAGCGTCAGTTTTATTGGACTGTGGTAATTCGTCCAATTCATTAATCAACTTGTAGAGCAACATGCTGAGTATCCCATGCGGTGCATAATGCCGATTATGTACGCGTATCAAAATCTCATTTTTTACATTCTTTACCACCGGATAAGTGAAGTTGTCCATAAATTCGGAAACTTCGGGAAAATTATCGGTTATCAATCTTTTAAATGAATAGACAGTATTTTGAGGATCACTCGTAAAATGTTTCTTTGCTTTGTTTCCTGTTTCGTACCCTCCGTATTCATCAAAATAAATAATAGCAGGAATCTCATGGTCGCCATGTATATTAAAAACTTGGCATAACTCGCCGTCTTTTATCAGTGACACACGAATATTTGAACACCCGAAATCTATTCCTATAATAGAACTATGACTCATATCGGATATTTAAAGCTTTAACATTTAATGATTTATTGAATAACACTCCAGACAGAGGAGTTATGGCTGAACGTTTGTAACGTTGCACACGTTTAGCAACTTTCCCCTCGTCAGGAAACGAGGTATAGTGAGACTCAGCCCCTCCTTGGGGGGCTTCTACATTTGTTTTCTGCTGAATTGTTTTCATCTTTATTTATACTGATTTAATTCGTTACTTTTTCCTTTTGTCTTCCCCATTGTCCGAATGGCATGACGGAAAATTCTCAATTTCACTCATAATACGTTATTGTTCTTTCGGTGATGCTTTTGGCTTCTCTAACAGAATCCGCTTCTTCTATGTATTCTATCAGTTCTGTCCAGTTGCCTTTGGAATCGTATTTGTATTCGTACGTGTATTTAAGAGCCAAACTGCCGTCGGATTTACAGTAATTATATTCAATCCGATTTCCGTTGGAATCGTATTTACAGGTTTTTTTCCTGTGTAAACTGCCGTCGGAATTATACTTATTCTCTTCAATCGGATTTCCGTTGGAATCATATTTGTAAGTATATTTCTCAGCCAAACTGCCGTCGGAGTTATATTCATTCTCTTCAATCAGATTTCCGCTGGAATCATATTTGTAAGTATATTTCTCAACCAAACTGCCGTCGAAATTATATTCATCCTCTTCAATCCGATTTCCGTTGGAATCGTATTTATAAGTATCTGTATTACGCAAACTGCCGTCGGATTCATACCACTTCCATTCAATCGGATTTCCGTTGGAATCATGTTTGTAAGTATGTTTCTTCTCCAAACTGCCGTCGGATTTATAGTTATCCGCTTCAATCCGATTTCCGTTGGAATCATATTTGTATATCCATTTATCAGCCAAACTGCCGTCGGATTTACAGTAATTATATTCAATCAGATTGCCTTTGGAATCATATTTATAAGTATATACATCATACAAACTGCCGTCGGATTTATACCTTTTCCATTCAATCGTATTTCCGTTGGCGTTATACAGAGATTCGTCAATGGAAGATACGTCTCCTTTTGTGATTTCTCCGGACTTTTCTATGGCATCATATTTAACAGTTTTTACACTTTTGACTTTGCCTTTTATTCCGGCTTTTTCTACATCTGTCTTCTGCTGAATTGTTTTCATCTTTATTTTTATTATTTAATTAATTGTCCTGCTCTTACGGCTTTGCAGGTCTTGCCCCGTTTTTACAGTGGTCTCCGGTCTCCACTTTAGATTCAACTTTTTCATTTTATTTAAAAAATACTTATTTAATTAGTTACATTTTATTTTCTTCACTCTGCAAATTTTTTAACTGTCTGAACCATGATTTATTTGATTAAAGGATTTTCATGATTCATATCGCATTTTCAATTTATTTCCGCTTGTTAACTGTTTAATCATAGTTCAGACAATTTACTTTAGCACCAATGTATTTAATAAATTTAAAAAACACTTCTGATTTGTTATATTATTTACATCAATTTCAATTTTTGAGTAGTTCATAAAGTATATAGTTAATATTCCTGCTTCAATGTGGTAATTTTGTATCTGTTCTTTACGGCACATTTTGTCTTTATACTTTAAATATCCAAATCCTATTTCTACCGAATTGAATACAACAAAACCTTTGTTTTGTAAATCGTAAGTCATTCTTTGTAAAAGATACTGCGTCCATTGTTTTTCTATATCAAGTACATAAGAAATATTATCCGAATCATTGACTGTTTCTTCATAAGTTCCGCTTTCGGTATATATTTTTTCACCTGAATTAAAAATGATAAAATGGTATGTGGTATGCTCATAACTACCGTTCGTATAACATTTTGTTTGTGGAAAATACAGATCTGTCATGTCTTTATACATATAATAGATTGGGTCATACAGTCTTTTTTCTTTTTTTGAAACTTTATATCTTGCAAATCCTTCTTCTCCGACAATTATCCAATACAGGGAATTTGCTTTACGAATCTCGCTTATTCCGACCCAGATAAAAAGAATACAAGGCAAAAGAAAAATTAGCACTTTTATCCACAAATCATAATCTGAAACATAAACAACTATCAAGAAAAAAATCCCCAACATCAAAGAAAAAACACCTTTCAGCATCAACCAAATGCCGTTGCTTAGCGAAGTCCATTGCGAATATATTCGCCCTATATTTGTTGGAGGAATTACGTTGTACTCTTTTATTAATTCTTGTTTTACCATGTTTTATTCCTTTTATGTGATTTATTTTATTTGTTGTCTTGCTTCTTCGAGAGTTTCATAAATACATGGTACTACTTCTCTACCTGTTTTGTCGATAATTCCGTATTGCCTGTATAATTTTTTTACTGCGGCATATCCTTGACGAAAATCGTCAGCCCATTCATAATTCACTTTAATCACTTTCTCTCCCTTTTTATTGATGAAATATTTCGAATCACTTCTCCTTAAAGATGCCTGTGCACTTATCCATTGTCCCATTCCCGAACGCAGATATTCTCCCTCTTCGTATTCAAATACTTTCCCTTCAAAATGTTGATTCCAATATCTTGCATCCCTCGTAAAATCTGAAGTTATGGATACGAGAGCATGTCCTTCCGAAAAACGAGAAGCAGCGCTGAATTGCGGTCTTATCACGGGTTTTCCTTCTTTGTTATAATACCCGAAAAACGCATCAATAGAAGCATAATGAGTCCGGCTTTTTGTTTTGTTATTCTTGTCTGTCTCGGAAAATTGTACAAATGAAAGACAAAACTCAACGCGAGCATAATCATCAGAAAAATTATCGACACTAAAGTACATTGGCTCAATTATGATATTCCCTTTATAATCAATCATGCCTTGCAAAGGTGGTTTGTCGTTTGTATGAATTATGTTATATCCGTTAATAAAAACCGAATCTTTATTATAAAATAAGTCTTTTCCAATGGAAACTCCTTCCGGTAATATTTTTTCGGTTTCATCCGGGGATATAACGCCATATCCGTTTGATTGTCTAAATGTAGTGTAACCTTCTTTCGAAAAAATGATTTCATCGTATTTTAATGGACAAATAACTTTTCCCGATTTATCCATTATACCATAACCGGAATCTCTTTTTTTCAACACTATATAATCACGCTTTATTTCAATAGCTGAATATTCCAAAGGTAGTACTGTATTTCCGGTTTTATCAATAATGCCATAGTCGGAATTTTCTTCCTTAACTACTGCCAAACCACCTTGAAAATCGTGTGCAATGTCGTACTTAATATCAATTACGACTTCTCCGGATTGATCAATAAAACCATATTTTTCAAAGTCGATAGAAGTGATATAACCTTTACCAACTCTAGCCAATCCATCGTGATATTCAAACACTTTATCGTATTTTTTACAGCCAACGAGGCATATAAACAAACTTGTCAGTAAAAACAACTGTTTCATGTCAAAATTATTTTTCAATTTCCTCCTGCTCTTGTTGCGGCTTTGCAGGTCCTGCCCCGTTTTTACAGTGGTCTCCGGTCTCCACTTTACATTCAATTTTTTCATTTTCTTTATTCTTTTAATATTGTCCATTGCTCATCAATTAATCCCCGTTCCATTGCGACAATTTTCATGGCAGCAACAGCCATCCGGATTATAAGTCGCCCTGTAATTTTTCCACAAAGACCTCCAAATCTTTTTTGTTTGCCAATTGATACACGCCTGTTATTATTAAAAGCAGAACCAATATTGCAATAAATACAGGTATAAAACCGCCAAAGCCTGTGAGAAAACATAACAGGAGACCTAATGCGACTCCTAAAGCATGATACACAACAGGAAGCGCCAACCCAACCGAAAACAGATTGTCTCTTTTGTGTTTAATCCTGTATGTTTTATTACCTTTTTTAACAAGTAACACATTCCTTTGTACTTTCACTTCGGAAAATACAGTTTCCAACTTCCTGGATAATTCTTTGATAGAATTTACATTTGTAATATTAATATCCATATTTAATTATTATGTTTAAATCTTCCCTGCTCTTGCGGCTTTGCAGGTCTTGCCCCCGTTTTTACAGTGCTTTCCGGTCTCCACTTTACATTCAACTTTTTCATTCTCTTTATTCTTTTAAAAATCAAAACTTCTGTTTTCTTTCAGCGGTTCCGACAATACAGGGCTTGCGGGTTCGCCGATTTGCTCGATTTGTATCGGAGCGCTTTTCGTCTGTGAAACGACCTGCGACGGAAAGTTTCCGGTTTCCATGTAGAACAATGCCATACTCAGGCAGGGTTCGCTTTCGTCGCCCCAAGGATTGTCCACGCCGTCGGCGGCGAAGTAGTCCGGAGAAATGCCGTTCAGCGGACTTTCGTTAAGGGTGTTGCTTATCTTATTCGTTACCGCGTAGTGCCGTTTTTGTCCAAAAGTCCAGTAACTTTCGCCGTACCCGCTTCCGGCAGTTTTGTCGCCTGTTTTGATAACATTTATATGTGGCGACAAACCACAGATAAGATATTCCGGCAAGTTTTCGGTGGCAGGCGAGGTAATTACAAAAATCCGGCTCAGGTTGAGCGCTCCCGTTTTGCGAATCACGTAGGCAGTGTCGTTGTCGGCAGCACGGTCGCTGTTGTAGCTACGTTTCAGGTATGCCGTGTTGTTGATGGAATTTGGCGCTATGATGTTAACAATGTTATTCAATACGCTGTAGCTTCCCCCGCTGCAATACCTCAAATCCAGCACTAACTCGCTGATGCCGCTGCCCGCCAGTGAGGAGGCGGCGCTAAGCAGCGCATCGGGTGTTTGACTGATAAACGATTTAAGCGCCAGATAGCCGACGGATTTTTGATTGCGCTGTATCACGCTGTTGTGCAGCACCGTTTGTATGTTGTAGATGGATGAGGTCAGGAAAATCACTTTGGAACTTCCGTTTTCATCCGTCACCGTGAAACTGCGGGTCAGTCCTTCCCTGTCTGTTGTGTTGCCCGGGATGTTTGTCATAGCCGCCACATCGCCGCCGTCTATGTGAGTTATTCTCCAGCCTCTTTTCAATCCGTTGATGCCACCCGGACTGTTACCGTGCACGTATGCCACCCGCAGATTGTTGGTGGCGTCGCGACGCATCCCGAAGCCGTAGCCAAGCTCTTTCCCTTCAAAAAACTGCGTAGTGCTGCCGGTGGCGATGTTTTCAATATGGCTGATATTATCCTGCGCGTACTTTGTTCTGGCAAACATGTCTTCGGCAGAGGAGTAATCTTTGGCGTCAATTTTTCCTGTCTCGTCTTTCCAGAAATACCAGGCCTTATAATACAATAAAAAGTAGCTCTTTTCGTCGGCAGGGTTATCGTCCTTCCACTCGCAGGTAAAGGTGCTACCGTCTTTAAATGAGTACTTCCCCTGACCGTTTCGTTTGTCGTCTTTCCATATTCCTTCGTAAATTCGCCCACCAACATAAGTCATTTTCCCTTGACCTGTGCGATTCCCATTTTCCCATTGACCTTCATACTTGGCGCCGGAAATCCAGTAATAGGTTCCCTGACCTGTGCGGTTCCCATTTTCCCATTGACCCTCGTACTTATCGCCGTTAGTCCATGTAAATGTTCCCTGACCTGTGCGGTTCCCATTTTCCCATTGTCCTTCGTATTTATTGCCGTTAGTCCAGTAATAGGTTCCCTGACCATGCCGTTGCCCTTTGTCGTTAAACTCTCCGACATAATAGTC
>JAISRS010000454.1 GCA_031273485.1 Prevotellaceae bacterium | reverse complement strand
GACAGTCAGGATGTAGTTGTGACAAATTTACGACATTACGAAGCCCTGCAAAAAGCCTCTCAGGCAATACTTCGCGTCCAAAACGGACTCGCCTCCAACCTCCCCTCCGACCTCCTCTCTCAAGACATCCGCGAATGTATGTCTCACCTCGGCGAAATCACCGGAATAATCACTAACGACGAAATACTGAAAAATATATTTGGGAAATTCTGTGTTGGGAAGTGAGGGACGATGAATTTGAAGGTTAGGGATGATTCAATGACTTCAAACCCTAAGCCGGACAAACCGGAAACAAAGAGGATTGTATTTGACTGCGTCGAACTTACGTTTCAAACTGTTGTTTCTTTACGAAGTATAAAAACAACAATCTCAATATTGAATATTCTGCCAAAAATTACATCAATTTCGGAAATAAGACACTAACAGGGGTTTGAAACCCTGTCAGGGGTCGCCTCCGAAAAATTCTCCGTTTGCATGAAGAAGCCTGCTACTCGTGTGTCGAATAGCAGGCTGGCAGATGGTCTGCCTTAAGGACTTTAAACGAAAAAGGTCCTTAAAGTCCTTTAACCTTAAAGACCCATAAACCACAAACGATGAACTAAAGTTCTGTAAAAGCTATGCTAATCCACAGTTCACAATTCATCGTTCACAGTTCTACCGTCCCGCCTTAGTGAGATTGACGGTAGTTTTCAGTCGTATATCCGCCGACGAGCTGCCGACCATGACGTCAAATTCTCCCGGTTCGGTGACGCGTTGCATGTCGATATTCAGCAGCGACAGATGTTCCGGCGTTAGTATCATTTCTACTTTCTTTTTTTCTCCTGCATTCAGGTATATGCGTGAAAAACCTTTCAGCGCCATCACCGGGGTGGTTACGCTGCTGACGAGGTCGCGCACATATAGCTGAACTATTTCCGCGCCCCCTGTGGAGCCGGTGTTTTGCACTTCGAGCGACACGGTTATATGACTGTCAACCGTGGGTTTGTCCGGGGTGACGGAAAGTCCTGAATACTTGAAAGTGGAATAACTTAGTCCGTGACCGAACGCATACAACGGATCGGCGCTGCCATCAATGGAAGTGCGCGACGCCGACGGTTTCCGCGAGTAGTATATTGGTAACTGCCCGGTTGACTTGGGGAAACTGATAGGTAGTTTTCCCGAAGGATTATGGTCGCCGAAAATCACGTCAAGTATGGCGTCGCCGCCGGATTCTCCCGGAAACCACGCCTCGACGATAGCCTGCGAAATGTCGTTGATCTCGGTCAATATCAGCGGGCGACCGTTGAGAAGAATGGTAGTCACCGGTTTGCCCGACGCCGCCGCCGCCTTCACCATATCAACGTCGATTTGGTGAAGATGTAAGTCCTGTTTATCCTTGCTTTCGCCCACCTCGTCGGAG
This sequence comes from Prevotellaceae bacterium, assembly GCA_031273485.1. Lineage (GTDB taxonomy): Bacteria > Bacteroidota > Bacteroidia > Bacteroidales > UBA932 > JAIRLF01. The sequence continues at coordinate 5,745 of JAISRS010000454.1, read as the reverse complement.
CTTTCGCCGATGACCACTAACACAAGGTCGGCGGTTGAAGCGATTCGGGTTGTGCGCCGGTTTTCCTCCGCAAGCGATGCACCGCCGATATATCTCCACTTGATGCGCTGACCGGCAAAATCATTCACCTTGCCGTATTCCGACACAACGGAAACTTTGCGTCCCTTTTCGAGATAAACCTGCGCGGTGGTGGTTACTTCGGTGAACTTGTCGTCCCAATTGTCGAGCAGCAGTTTCCCGTCGAGGTACAGGCGCCCGTAATTGTTGGCAATAAGGCTAAACTCATAAATTCCGCTCGTGTTTGCATGTATCGACCCCCTGAATCGCGCCGCAAACGGTTCGATGTTTATCCCCGGTGCAGGGCTCAGGTTGTGCCAATAATGCGACAATCCCGGCTCGACAGTTGTGTAGGACGGGGCTCCGGAGAAATCAAGGTTATTGAAATATTCCACATCCAAGCCCTCGCCGCTTCCATTGGCGCGAGTAAATGCCGAGGTCGGGATGTCGGTGAAGTTGGGCGAAATGTCACCGTTCAGCCAGCTGATTTCTACAGAATTTCCGAAACGTTTCTTCAACGCCTCGATAATCGTAACGCCATGCGCTCCCCTGGGCGAGTATCCCCCAAGGGATGAAACGTTGGCAAGGCGGCCTATGACAGCAATTTTGCGGACGTCCTTCCGTGCGGGCAGCGTGTGGTTATCATTCTTTAACAGAACGATTGACGACCGCGCCGCTTCGTAAGCCAGCTTCCTGTGAGCGGGCGAACGGTGGACTTTGGCGATGAGCGAGGTATCGGTGAATGGATTATCGAACAAACCGAGTTCGAACTTTGTCCGCAGGATTTCCCCAACGGCATTATCGAGTGTCGCCTGTGTAATCTTGCCGCTCTTGACGCCTGCAATCACTCCTCCGGTGAATTTTTCGTGGGTAAAGTCGTAAAATTGCATGTTGATGCCCGCATTTATCGACGAGGCGATGGCTTCCTCTTCGGTTGCCGTCGTAAAGTGTTTATTATACTGGTATGCAATAGCTCCTAAGTCGGAAATCACCATTCCTTTGAAGCCCCATTCCTTGCGCAAGATGTCAGTCAACAGCCATTTGTTACCCGCAACGGGTACACCGTCAATTTCGTGATACGCTGCCATAATTCCCCTTGCGCCGGCTTCCTTGACGGCTTTTTCGAACACATACAGGTGCGTGCTTCGGGCTTCACGTTCGCCGATATAAACCGGACTCAGGTTGCTCCCGCTTTCGGGGATTCCGTGAACGCCGAAATGCTTGGGCTCGGCAACCACAGCGTCGCCGTCGCTGAGCGAGTTACCCTGCAAGCCTTTGACAATGTTTACCGCCATTCGCGACGACAGCCAGACGTCTTCGCCGAAAGTTTCCTCCACCCTTCCCCAGCGCGGCTCCCGTGCAAGGTCAAGATTAGGACCCAGCACCAAATGCACTCCGTGAGCGCGAGCCTCCGTCCCGATTACACGACCGATGCTGTGCATCAGCACGGTGTCCCACGTGGCGGCATTGGCGAGCGGAATGGGAAACGTTGTGCTTCCCGCACCCTGATAACCGTGCAAAGCTTCTTCAATCAGCAGGGGCGGAATACCGAGGCGCGATTGTTCGCTCACATATTTCTGAATATCATTACTGATACTTGCCGACGCCGGATACACATCGTGAACGGAACCGGGCGTGTTGTACTTCATCACCCTATCCATTTTTTCGGCGGACACTGCCGTTGGCGATTCAAGGATAGCGCTTCCGTCGAGCATGTCGAGTTGCGCAACTTTTTCTTCAAGCGTCATCTGTTTCAGAAGATTTGCCACACGACGCTCAACAGGCTGCGACGAATCTTTGTAAACCAAGTCATCATTGTCGCAAGCCGTAAATAAATAAATAACAAACATCAACAATATAAATTGTGATGTTTTCAACCGGAAATTAATTTTTTTACGTATCATATAACAGTTTAATTTTTTGCAAAGATATAAATAAACGATGAACTGTGAACGATAAGCTGTGAACGATGAATTGTGAACGATGAATTGTGAAGTGTGAAGGGGTTTACGACAAAATGTTGCAGGAGTAAAAGTCCTGCAATGACGTGTTTTTTTCCATCATTAATATCAAGGATTGACAATAAATCATTGATTTTTTATCCGCGAAACGGAGCGTTTTTTACACCGGCAGAGAATCCGCTTCGTCGGTAGCAGGTATCAGTATGTTTATATGGAGAATATCTTCTATTTTTGCCAATGTTTCCAGAGAAATATTTTCTCCGCCTTTCAAGATTCTATCCACATATTGTTGTGACACATGCATTTCGGAAGCAATATCCTGCCGTGTTAATCCTAATTCCTCCATTTTATCCAGCATCAGCATAGCAATGAATTGGGAATGGCGCAACCATGATTTATTTTTACGCCTAAAATTTGCTTCTTCACGCCAACGGGATTTTTCCGTTGATTCATATTCCTTCAATTTTTTTATTATCTCATCCATATTATCTCTTTTTATTTATATAATTCTTCGATATAATCTATAAAACCATCTTCATCCGCAATTCCATTTTCAATAAGAAAACGACGTTTAACAAGTTCGAGAGCGGTGTGTCACCAATGACATTCGCACTTACCGTCATTGGTAGGCGCAGCCGAAGCAATCCGGAAAAAAATACAGCAACGACAACAATCGCAGACATCATTGGGCAACGCCCTACGAAGCGGAAACCCCTGCTCCCTTCCTGCTTTCGTATTTGCGGCAAATGTACGAAATATACAACAACAACGGGTGTACGACAAGAATAAAATACCTGAACTGTTAAATATACAGGAGGATGATAATCCTTCGTTCGGCGTAGCGGAACGTTACGCCGAAGCTAAAAGCCGACTTCCAGCTTGCAGACCCGCCTTGCAACAAGGCGGGTGCGGGTACTAAGGACTTTAAGGACTTTAAGGACTTTAAAGTCCTTAAAGTCCTTAAAAGTCCTCTCAACCACTAACAGGAATTTTAAACCCTGTCGGGGGTGGCGTCTGCAAAAATAACCAAAAAACTCTGCAATTATAACTTGCAAAATCGAAATATAACCATACCTTTGTCACATTATTCAATTAAAAATTTCAAAAAACATGAAAAAGAAATTATCAGGCAAAATCGCCGTGTCAGCAATTGCAGCAGTATTAATCTTCTTTGTAAAACACTTCCAAACACAGTACAAATCATGAAAAATATAATTTATTTATTTATTTCCCCCGAACAATTAGAGGTGCATACGAAAAATTTAGGACAAACTTTAGTTAAATTGTTTATTATTTTTTGTGTTTTGACGGGATGTTCGGATTCCAATGTTTCGGAAAACGTTATTAATATCGAGCAACAAGTCGAAAATCCGGTAACGATACAGGCGAGTAAAATTATTAATAAAATGCAATATATCGCATTGGAAACTACCGAGGAGTCATTGCTGGGAGAGATGATCAAAATATTGTCGGTAAATGATTATTTTTTTATTCTGGACGATTATCATTTGTCCATGTTTGATCATCGGGGTAAATTCATACATCATATAGGCAATAAAGGACAAGGACCCGGCGAATATGCACAAATGCATGATTTTGATGTCTATGACAAACATATTTATATACTTGATGACGCCAAATCCACTATCCTCGTATATGATTATAACAATCAATTTATTCGGGCTGTAAAATTTGATCATTACGTATCAAATCTTTTGAAATTATCAACCGGATTTATATGTTATTTAGACCCGTTATTGCGTAAAAGTCGGTATGGAAAATCCGTACCGGATTTGGTTCTTTTCGATGAAGCCGGAAAAGAGAAAAAAGTTTTGCACTCCAGGACAGTGAATATTGAATCCGTTCCTCCATTTGTCTATCCTGCTGTTTTGAAAAGATATAAGGACGAAGTATTATATTATCCTCCTTTTCAGGACACTGTTTTTTCTATCGGTGAAGAAAAAACAATACCGAAATTCATTTTTAACCGAGGAAAATATGCAATATCCGTCAACGAAATAGATGATTTGGAGAAAAGAAGAATTGCTTATCAAAAGGGTATAGTCATACATAATTTTGAAATCAACGACAGTCAAATGTTACTTCACTGTGAGCAAAACGGTAATATTGGCATATACATATATAATTTATCAACCAAAGAATTAGTGAATACATCAAAAATAATCAATGATATTGATAATACATTTGATGTATTTCCTGTTTGCCTTACAGAGAATCATACCGTAGAAATAATATTTGCACTTGATTTGTTGAAAGACAAGAATAAAATACCTGAACTGTTAAATATACAGGAGGATGATAATCCTGTATTAAGAATATCCGATTTAAAGTAACGCAATAAAATCATTAACCATGAGCAAATTTAGGCAGCCAGCCCTTCGTAAGCCCTCATCAGGGACTTCAAACTCTGTCAGGGATTTTAGGTGGCGTCTGCAAAAATAACCGAAAAACTCTGCAATTATCACTTGCAAAATCGAAATATAACCATACCTTTGTCACATTATTCAATTAAAAAATTATTTTCACATGAAAAAGAAAGTATTTGGCGGAATTGCCATGTCAGCAATTGCAGCAGTATCAATCTTCTTTGTAAAACACTTCCAAACACAGTACAAATCATGAAAAATATAATTTATTTATTAATCCTGTTACTGACAGTCTCCTGTAAACAGAGAAACGTTAATGAAATAAAACCCGCAGTAATAAATACGTTTCCCGTAGCAAAAGAATTGAAATCTACGGTAATTACCGTACCACCCATAATACTTGCTCCTGCAAATATGTGTGTTTCGGAAGATAAATTAATTATTATTTATCAAAAAAAAGACACTATACTTGATTTATTTCAATTGCCCGAATGTGAATATCTGTTTAGTGGCGGAATAAGAGGCAGCGGTCCCGATGATTTTCCGCCGGACTTTGATACCCGTTTTTTTCAACCCGAAAAAAACGAGTTGGAGATAATTACCGGTTACGGATTGCTTAAAAGATTCGCTATTGATTATAAAAACCGACGAATTGTGAACATTAGAGATAAAAACCGACGAATTAACACCGAGTATCTTGGTTATCCGATAAACGGATTTAAAATATTAAACGATACATTATCTTTCGGATTTAGTCAATTAATTGATAACAACGGCGCCGAATTTGTCATGATAAATACCAAAACCAATCAGAATCTACCGTTCGGTACATTTCCCAACTGGATAGATGAGATGTGGGCAAAAGAAACGGAAACCAAACCTTTCTTATATCTAAAGAACACGATAACACATCCATCGGGAACTAAATTTGCAGCTTTCTATGGTTTTTTCAAACGATGGCGTATCTATGATAATAAAACAAATCCGATTCGCGAACTGTGGATTAATATCCCCCCATATTCGGAAAATATAAATGAAAACATCTTTGAGAGAATGATATATTACAATACATATCCACGCGCCACATCCGAATATATTTATGCCGTATGTAAAAACCGGATATATAACGACTATTCGGCAACCGATACCGAACTACAGGTATGGGACTGGAATGGAAATCCTGTTGCTGTTTTTATACTTGATAACAAAATAGATTTATTTGCAATATCCGAAAAAGAAAAAAAAATCTATGCTCTGAATAACAATGAAGGACATGAAGATAAAATATATGTGTATTCCATCCCCGACCAATAAATTATATGAAACCTCCAGCTTGCGCG
>JAISRS010000420.1 GCA_031273485.1 Prevotellaceae bacterium | reverse complement strand
TACTTTTTCAATCTTATCTATTGCAAATTCTATTTGTTGTTGCGTATGCGTCGCCATCAGCGAAAAGCGGATTAATGTCGAATCGTTGGGTACGGCGGGTTGCACTACGGGATTAACGAATATGCCCTGTTCCAATAGAAGTTTCGTCATTAAATATGTTTTATTGTTATCGCGAATCATAATCGGGATAATCGGCGTGCAGGAGTGGGCGATATCAAAGCCTAAACTGCGAAAAGCGTTGAGGCAGGAATGCGTATTTACCCATAATTGCTCAATATAATGCGGTTCGGTTTCGATAATTTCGAGAGCTGCCAATGCGCTGGCGGTAGCTGCCGGAGTTGCGCTGGCGCTGAAAATCAGCGAACGCGAAGTATGTTTAATAAAATTAATTGTGTCTTTATCGGCTGCTAAGAATCCGCCGATAGATGCCAGCGACTTGCTGAATGTTCCCATAATAATATCCACATCGTCGGTTAGACCGAAGTGCGAGGACACGCCGCGTCCCTGCCGACCGATTACTCCAAGCGAATGTGCGTCGTCCACCATGATGTTGGCATTGTATTTCTTTGCCAGGCGAACAATTTCCGGCAAATTGGCAATGTCGCCTTCCATGCTGAAAATACCGTCAACCACAATCAGTTTAATCACTTCCGGTTCGCAACGCTGCAACAGTTTTTCGAGTGATTCCATATCATTGTGACGGAATTTCAGGGTTTTGGCAAACGAGAGTCGCGCTCCTTCGATAATGGAGGCATGGTCGAGATTATCTAAGATGATATAATCATTACGTCCTGTTACAGTAGGTATTGCGCCTAAATTGGATTGAAATCCCGTGCTATAAACCAGAGCGCCGTCCTTACCCACAAAATCGGCAAGTTTTTCTTCCAGTTCGATATGGATGTCTAATGTTCCATTCAGATATCGGGAACCGGCGCAGCCTGAACCATATTTGTCGATCGCTGCTTTGGCGGCTTCTTTAATTTTGGGGTGACATGTAAGTCCGAGATAACTGTTTGAGCCAAACATCAAAACTTTTTGCCCGTGAATATAGACCACTGTATCCTGTTCCGATTCAATAGGTCTAAAATAGGGATAAAGACCTGCTTCTTTTATTTTATCAGGCTCATTGTACTTAGACGTTTTATCTCTAAGTATATTTAAGTAATTAGGTTTATTAATATTTTCCATTTCTGTCATTTAATCCTATGATACAAAATCGAATAAACATATTAATTATTTCAATTCTTTAATTAATTTATCGGTAATAAAACCGCCGCAAAGGTAGAAATTAAACTTAATAAATCAAATTATTGTATAAAATTGTTTGATTTTATTGTGATTAATTAAATGGGCATTTTTATGTTTTTCAACTGATTTTCTTTCAAACCGGCGATAACTTTGTTCGATAGATTTATTTTGACGAGACAAAAAGAGGGAACTTCTCAAAACTTGATTTTTCAAGGCAGACAAGATTTTTAAACCGGAGTTTACCAATTGTAAATGAGGATTAAAAATTAATAAAAATTGACATTGAACGCCGAAAAAGCAGTTTTTAGGAGTTCCCTAAAAGTATTTGCAGAACCGATCAACTATTGTAACGAGATCGAAATGACAACCGGTTTTTCACAGTACATTATTCATACTGCGCACTGCATCTGCGCTTTTGCCGAATAATGCCTGTTCGTCGTCATTTAATTTGTAATCAACGATTCGTTCCCATCCGTTTTTACCTAAAACCACAGGAACTCCCAGAGCTATATCTTTTTGTCCGTATTCGCCGTCTAAGGCTACACTGCAAGGCAACACTCTTTTTTGGTCGCGCACAACTGATTCTACCAAAGATGCACAGGCGGCTCCCGGAGCATACCATGCCGAAGTTCCCAGCAGTTTTGTTAAAGTAGCGCCTCCTACCATTGTATCTGCAACTACCTTGTCCAATTCCTCTTTTGAGAGCAGTTCGGAAACGGGTATTCCGTTGTATGTTGCAAAACGGGCTAAGGGTATCATTGTTGTGTCGCCATGACCGCCTATAACAAATCCCTGAATTTCACTTGCCGGCACATTCAGCGCTTTGCTCAAATAATATTTGAAACGTGCGCTGTCCAAAGTTCCCCCCATACCTATTACTCTATTTTTAGGCACATTGCCTGTTTTTATGGTTAAATAGGTCATCGTGTCCATTGGATTACTGATTATGACAAGTATTGCGTCCGGCGAATATTTCAATACATTTTCCGTAACCGATTTAACAATATTTGCATTAGTTCCGATTAATTCTTCGCGGGTCATACCCGGTTTGCGAGGGATTCCGGAGGTGATAACAACAACATCCGATTTTGCGGTAACGGCGTAATCGTTAGTAACGCCTGTCAATCTGGTGTTAAACTCGCGCAAAGCAGCGGTTTGCATTATATCCAAAGCTTTTCCTTCGGCAATACCTTCTTTTATATCCAACAATACGATATCGTCGGCTAATTCCCTCGATACCATAACGTCCGCACATGTAGCTCCTACATTTCCGGCTCCAATAACTGTAATTTTTGACATATATTCTTTAATTTATTATTAAACGCTTTAATTTAGCGGCGGCAAAAGTAATTATTTTTCAAATATAAAACAAAATCCCGTTTTTAATTCCACGAATTACGATTGTCAAAGCCTCATTTTTTTGTCACCGAATGAAACGGATGAAACGAATTTAAAATCCTGCGGATTTTTTAATTATCCACGAAACGTAAGTTCGACGTAGTCAATTACACGAATTTTTTCTTTGTCGTACTCTTTTCTTTGGTTCCGGCTTAGGGTCTTATTTCCGAAATTGATGTAAATTTTGGCAGAATATTCAATATTAATATGGTTGTTTTCTTGACGAAGTATAAAAACCTTATTTCTACCTGATTTTCCAAACAAAACAACCTCAGTA
>JAISRS010000418.1 GCA_031273485.1 Prevotellaceae bacterium | reverse complement strand
ATAATGCTGTGTTAAATAATATTTTATCTATAATTATTGTCAATAAAATCGGATCAATACAGTAGAAAAAATCTTATTGAATTTACGATACAACTTTTGTAACATGTTGATTATAAAATGCAGTATTGGAGTTCTGAAGATAAAAATATAATGGAATTGGGACCATATCCAGGAACAGGCATGTATTATTTTGGATATGACAATGCAATGGTGTTGATGGGTAAATCCTCTCGGGCATTTACCGAAAAGAGGTAAATTTAATAGGGCACAGTTTAGTTGAAGTTGACTTTGAGTCTGAGAATTTTATTTATCAATATCACAATTTCGCAGATATTTTACTCGTTATGGAAGTTATTGAACATATTAGAAAACCTTGAAACTTTTTAAAAAATATAGCAAATATGGTACGAGAAAATGGAAAGATATATATCACCACTAACAAGGCTTCGTATATTGGATTAAACTATTGTCTTCTCAATCTATTTTAGATAAAATTGAAACAGAAGATACATTTTATCCCGGACACACACGCTATTATCATTTAGATGAATTGTGCAAATATTTGGAAAATATAGGATTTAATATCTTGCATAGAGCAAATGTAAATTATTTATCAGCTTTTTCTCACTATAGAAATAAGAATTTTGGGTGGATTAAAAATATGCTCGTTAAGTCTGTTCCTATAAGGTATTCTACGCATATTGAGATAGTTGCTTTAAAACAATAGACTTAAAATAAACATTTTAACTTCAGATTTATATAAAATTTATTTTTCCCAATACATAAATGTATTATCAATCATGAATAATTCGAATAAAAAATGTTTGTTACTACTAACTCGTTATCCTTATCCTCCTATTGGAGGAGACAAACTTAAAAGTTATAATCTCGTTAAAATTTTATCGAAAAATTATGACCTGAAAGTTATTGTTATTACCGATGAGGTATTGACGGATGAAGTAAAAACGTTTCTTACTCAAAATACTTCATCTTTTTCTACGTTTAAAAAACCTAAAATGTTGTGCATGTATCACGCATTTATAGGGATTTTTAAAAAAGAACCTATCCAGATTTCTTATTATTATTCCAAATCTATACATAAAAAAATAAAACACGATATATATAATGCAGATATATTGATTGCGAATTTAGTTAGAACTGTAAAATATGTTATGCATGAGAAAAAAAGGAAATATTGGGATATAGTAGATGCCATTGGTCTGCATTATGTGGAAGCTGCAAAGAGAACATCTTCGTTATTTTGGAAAATATTGTACACAGTAGAAGGACGAAGACTTCTGAAATACGAACAGGAATGTGTCGGTATTTTTGATAATACTTTTTTCGTTAACAAACACGAATCCGATATTTATTCTAAATATGGCGTTACTACCTGGATACCTAATGGCGTTAATGAGAATTTGTTTACATATGAGATCAATAGTAATAAAAAAACAGAATATAGCTTTTTTGGGGAAAATGAATTACAGACCTAATATAGAGGCTGTAAATTGGTATTTATATAATGTACACATTTTATTGCCTTCAACTTATAAATTTATAATTATAGGGGTATCTCCATGTCAGGAGGTTATTAATAATGCTAAAAAATTCAGCAATGTTGAAATTACCGGCTTTGTCGATGATCCATATAAAATTTTACAAGAATGTGCTGTTGTTGTTGCTCCTATGCAAACAGGAGGGGGGATACAGAATAAAGTATTAGAATCAATGGCTTTAGGTCAGATTAATATTTTGACAACTAAGGCTGCAACTCCAATATATGGAGCAACTAACGGAATACATTTTTTAGTAGAAAATGATCCTCATCTAATGGCTGATCTAATAATAGATATTTTGAATAATCGCGATAAATATGTACATATTGGAAATAATGCCAGACAATTAATCAAGTTAAAATATACATGGAAACAGTATGAACAACGCTTGATTTCTATGTTAACCACATAAACATATAGCGTAAAAAATTCCCCATCAGCAGTATCCGTGTCAAAAAATTCTGTGCCGTAACACAATTCGACGCAACTAAAGTCCATTCAACCAACTTCATCCCACCCTACTCCATTTCACAAGCAATATCCCACACCATCAAGTTTGAGTTTCTTACTCAAAAAGAAGACGACATAATTTACCTTTCGGAATAAAACCCCGCAAGATAACCCGAAAAAATACCTCGATAAACAGTTACAACATTGTTTATCGGGGTATTTTTATATCGTTTTTGTATTTCGATAAACATTTTATTTATCTTTGCGATGTTATTTAAAATTAGCAGATATGACAAAGATTAACACAGAAAAACAATATGAAGCAGCTTGTATAAGAATTGAAGAATTACTCAAAGTTGTAGGAAACGACACTAATCCCGATGATGCAAACTTCATAGAATTGGATTTAATTTCCGATTTGGTAGCCGATTATGAGGAAGAACATTATCCTGTCAAAATCTCCCGCACTGCGGGATAAAACAACAGCAAACACAGCATTCCTGCGGAGTTTTGCGTTGTCGGCGGCGTTACCCCGCAGATTATATCATTTCCCGAAATTTTTATACCTTGCGCATTATTAAAACAAAGATTAAAAGATTAAAGTATTAAAAATAAACTTTATAAAACTATTCATCAATCTTTCGAGCAAGCCCGAAAGAGTAGAAACAAGATGAAGAGATTCATAAAAATAACTAAATAAATAAATTATTTGCATAATGAAAGAAAACTTATTTTGTATAAAAGGTAAAGTAGTAATAATTACCGGCGGATGTGGCGTTTTAGGCACAGCCGTATCAGCCTATCTTGCGAGGCAAGGCGCAAAAGTCGCAATCCTTGATATGGCTGAAGATAAGGGAAAAACCCTTGTTGAAGAAATAAAATCGGAAGGAGGAGAAGCAATATTCCTGTCGGCAAACGTTCTGGATAAGGAGCGACTGGAACAAAACAGAAACGACATAGTTAAAACCTATGGAACAATTGACGTTCTGGTAAATATGGCAGGCGGAAATATGCCCGGAGCAACCATCGCTCCCGACAAAACAATATTCGACCTCGAAATCGACGCCTTCAAAAAAGTTGTTGATTTAAACCTTTTCGGCACAGCGCTTCCCACTATGGTTTTTGCCAAAACAATGGTCGATAACGGAGCCGGAAACATCATCAATATCGCTTCCGAATCAGCCCTCCGACCCCTGACCCGTGTTGCCGGTTATGGCGCTGCGAAAGCGGCTGTAGCCAATTTCACCAAATATATGGCAGGCGAACTTGCCCTGAAATTCGGAGAAAACTTTCGTGTAAACGCCTTAGCTCCCGGATTTTTCATAACAGAACAAAACAGAACGCTATTGACCAATCCCGACGGGTCGTACACCGACAGAGCAAAAACAATCCTGGCGCATACCCCCTATAAACGCTTTGGCGATGCCGAAGAACTTTTAGGTTCAATTCATTACCTGATAAGCGACGCCTCCCGGTTTGTTTCGGGAACCATACTCGTTATTGACGGCGGATTTGACGCTTTTTCGATTTAAAACCCTTAAAAAATATATTATTATGATATTAAGTGAACAAACATGGCGCTGGTACGGACCCAATGACCCCGTATCATTGTCGGACATAAAGCAGGCAGGCGCAACAGGAATAGTAACCGCTCTGCATCATATCAAAAACGGCGAAATATGGACAGTGGAAGAAATCCGAAAACGCAAAACAATCATCGAAAACCACCGGCTTCGGTGGTCGGTGGTGGAAAGCATTCCGGTGCACGAACACATTAAAACACAGGAAGGAAACTACAGGCAATATATCGAAAATTACAAGGAAAGTATCCGTAACCTGGCTCAGTGCGGCATAACCGTTATTACCTACAACTTTATGCCCGTGCTCGACTGGACGCGCACCGACCTCGCCTACACAATGCCCGACGGTTCAAGAGCCTTGCGCTTTGAACGTAACGCTTTTATGGCTTTCGACCTGTTTATACTGAAACGCCCCGGAGCCGAAAAAGAATATTCGGACGAAGACGTCGCAAAGGCGAAATCGCGCTACGAAAGCATGTCGCAGGCAGATAAAGATTTATTGGTAAGGAACATGATAGCAGGTTTACCCGGAGCGGAAGAAAGTTTCACACTCGAAGAGTTTCAAATTCAGTTGGATCGATATAAAAACATTGATGCGGAAACCTTACGGAAACACCTGATAGAATTTGTGCGTGAAATAGCGCCGGTAGCCGACCGGGTGGGCGCTGTGCTGGCGATTCATCCGGACGATCCGCCATATCCCATACTCGGTTTGCCGCGAATTTTAAGTACCGAACAGGATTTCGTAAAACTGTCGGAAGCCGTCCCCAATAAATCCAACGGACTGTGCTTCTGTACAGGCTCTTTCGGAGTTAGAGCCGATAACGATTTGCCCGGCATGATTAAACGACTTGGAGATAGAATCTATTTTGTACATCTGCGTTCAACCAAAAGGGACAACGACGGCAATTTCTTTGAAGCCAATCATCTGGAAGGAGATGTTGATATGTACGGAGTGATGAAAGGATTTTTGGAGATACAGCAAAAACGCCAAACCTCCATCCCTTTCCGTCCCGACCACGGTCATCAAATGATTGACGATTTAAACAAAACAACAAATCCGGGATATTCCTGCATCGGTCGTTTAAGAGGACTTGCAGAATTAAGAGGCTTGGAATTAGGCATAGCGAAAGCAAATTATGAATTATGAATTTCGTGTATAAATTCCGAAACATGATTACAGGATTTACATGATTTGCATGATTTACATGATTACATGATTTGCATGATTTACATGATTACATGATTTACAGGATTTACAGGATTACAGGATTACAGGATTTACATGATTTGCATGATTTACATGATTTTGCCTTCGTAGATAAAATTCGTGTAATTCGTAAAAATCCGCAGGATTTTAATTCGTGGTAATTCGTAAAAATCCGCAGGCTTTAATTCGTGTAATTCGTGTAATTCGTGGATAAAAAAATCGGATAATTCGTAGATAAAATTCGTGTAATTCGTAAAAATCCGCAGGCTTTAATTCGTGTAATTCGTGTAATTCGTGGATAAAAAATCGGATAATTCGTAGATAAAAATCGGATAATTCGTAAAAATCCGCAGGATTTAATTCACGTTAATTCATGTAATTCGTGGATAAAAAATCGGATAATTCGATGACTGAAATAGAAATTAATATAAAGACAAATGGATAAAGAAAAGAATAAGTTTATGGATGATAATTTTGTGTTGCAGACCGAAACGGCGCAATACCTGTATCATCAACATGCAAAGCATTTACCGGTGATTGATTATCATTGTCATCTTGATCCGAAATTGATTGCCGGCAATCACAGGTTCAACAATTTAACGGAGCTTTGGTTAGCCGAAGACCATTACAAATGGCGAGCCATGCGTGCAAACGGGATAGATGAATCCTACATCACGGGAAAGGAAACGAGCGATTGGGAAAAGTTTGAAAAATGGGCGGAAACCGTACCTTATACCATGCGTAATCCGCTCTATCACTGGACGCATCTTGAGTTAAAATCGGCATTTGGAATCACTAAACTCCTGAAGCCTGAAACGGCAAAAGAAATCTATGATGAATGTGCAGCGAAGCTTCGTACACCCGAATTTTCGGTGCGGGAACTGATGAAACACTTTAAAGTAGAAGTCGTTTGCACCACCGACGACCCTGCCGATACGCTTGAACATCACCGTGTTTTGAAAGACGAAGATTTTTCCGTAAAAGTGTTGCCCACATGGCGACCCGATAAGGCAACGGCGGTGGAATCGCCGGAAGCGTTTCGGACATATATCGAGAAACTGTCCAACGTTTCGGGCGTCACGATAAGTAACTTTTCCGATTTGATTATGGCGTTGCGTAAACGTCACAATTTTTTCGCAAGCCTCGGATGCAAACTCTCCGATCATGGATTTGAAGAATTTTATGCCGAGGATTACACTCAAAATGAAATCAATGAGATTTTCAATAAAGTGTATGGAGGCAAAATATTGACACAGGAGGAAATCGTCCGGTACAAATCGGCTGTTTTATACGAAGGAGCCGTAATGGATTGTGAAGCAGGATGGACACAACAGTTCCACTATGGAGTTATCCGTAACAACAATACCCGTTTGTTCAAGCGTTTTGGCGCCGATGCGGGTTGCGATTCCATAAGCGACCCTGCGGTGGCAAAATCAATGGTTAGATTTTTCGACCGTCTTGATTCCGCCGGTAAATTAACAAAAACCATTATCTACAACCTCAATCCGCGCGACAACGCGTTGGTAGCCGCCATGACAGGCAATTTTCAGGACGGTTCCGTTGCAGGCAAAATGCAGTTTGGCTCGGGTTGGTGGTTTCTCGACCAGAAATCGGGTATGGAAGCACAGATGAATACCTTATCCAACCTCGGTTTGTTAAGTCGTTTTGTTGGGATGCTCACCGATTCACGCAGCGTTGTGTCATATACGCGTCACGAATACTTCCGCCGGATTTTATGCAACTTAATCGGCAACGACATTGAACAGGGCTTGTTACCCGAATCGGAACTCCCCTTTATCAGTCAATTAGTCGAAAACGTGTCGTATTATAACGCTAAAAACTTTTTCCAATTCCACACACCGTGAAAAGGTAGAAATTAGAAGTTAGAAAATAGACTCCCTAACAGTATTTAAAACTCTGTTAGTATCTTATTTCCGAAATTGGTGTAGTTTTTGGCAGAATATTAAGATTGTTGTTTTTTAAGAAGTACAAAAACCTAATTTCTACCTAATTTCCCAAACAAAACAACCTCAGTA
>JAISRS010000413.1 GCA_031273485.1 Prevotellaceae bacterium | reverse complement strand
CGTTGATATGGGGTTCCGTCGGTGAAAGCCGGCGGCATAAAGGTGGCAACGTACTGTAGTTTTTCTTCAAGACTGTTAAAAGTTTGTCCGCTTTTTTCGCAGTACGCATCAATTAGTTTTCTCGCTTTGTCGAACCATTTCATTTCACTTTCGCTTACCACGTTGGCTTCTTTTTCCGAAAGCAGACTTGGAATGTGGTTCGGAAGGAGTAAGAAGATTTTTTCGTCGGTTTTTTCCACCTCCCTGTAATATTTCTGATATTGTTCGGGCGTTAATTCATAAAAATCCTCCTTTGCAGGAATATAACTGTACTCGAAAATTTTCCTTAATGCAGGAAATATTTCAAAAAATAATTCATATATATTATTCATAACTGTTAATAATTGTATTAAAATAATTTTTTTTCGGATGCAAAAATAATTATTTTTTTTATCCAGCACAAAATAAATTTTCGTTCCGGCTTGTTCGGCTTAGGTCTTTAAGGTCTTTAAGGACTTTAAAGTCTTTAAAGACCTTAAAGTGATGCAGGGTTTTTCTTTGCACTTCATCGTTCAAAAAATAATTCATAATTCATAATTCATAATTCATAATTATTTTGCCTATCTTTGCGCTGAAATTATAGTTGCTGAAATGATAAATAGATATTCGGATAACTTTAAAAACTTTTTTTATTATGAGATATGGTATATTTTGTTTTTATTTTTGCATTGTTTGTGCAATATACGCTTCGGGGCAACCCCAAATCAGATTAAATCTTGACAGGAGTATAGAAATCGCTGTGGACAGCTCTCTACAGGCGTTCAGAGTGAAAAACATGTATCTTGCAAATTATTGGCAATACAGGTCATTCAAAGCCGCCCGCCTGCCGTCGGTGTCGCTGTCGATGACGCCTTTGCAGTATTACAGAGATTTTACCAAACGCTACGATTCCGAACGTAATATCGACGTTTACAGATCGCAGCAATCGCTGTATTCCGCAGGAGGACTGTCGCTGAGCCAAAATGTGGACGCTACCGGAGGCACTTTTTATGTGGATTCCAAATTGGACTATATGCGAAATTTCGGAGATAATACATATTCACAATATTCGTCGGTGCCGGTGCGTATAGGCTACAGTCAGTCGCTGTTCGGATTTAACCGCTTTAAATGGGAAAAGAAAATAGAACCGCTGAAATTTGAAAAAGCCAAAAAACAACTCATCTACGAACAGGAAAATATTACAGGCAACGTGATTGGTTACTTTTTTAATCTTGCAATGGCTCAAAGAGAATACGACGTTGCAAAGAGCAATGTAGCCTCGTCGGATACCCTGTACAAGATAGGCGCCGAACGTTACCGGATTGCCGCAATCTCTCAAGCCGACCTCCTCACGCTGCGCCTGGATGTTGTGAACGCCAAAAACAGTCTGGAAAATGCGGAAATGAGCCTGAAAAGAGCAATGTTCGATTTTGTGTCGTATCTAAACATTGATAAAACAACTCAGGTGCAACTCGATTTGCCCGATAAACCGCAGGACATTAAAATATCGGTGGATTTCGCCCTCGAACAGGCAAAACTCAACAATCCCGATTACTTGGGATTTCGGCAGGAATTGCTTGAGGCGCAGCAGGAGGTGGAACGTACAAGTAAAAGTTCGATATTCGACGCAAGTCTGAACGCAAGCATAGGATTCAACCAGGCGGCAACCAGCCTGTCGAACGTCTACCGGCAGCCCCAGCAACAGGACGTTGTGAGCGTAAGTTTGTCGATACCCATTTTGGACTGGGGAGTACGCAGAGGACGGGTCAATATGGCGAAGAACAACCTTAATGTCGCCAATATTTCGGTGCAGCAAAAGGAACTCAGTCTGGCGCAGGAAGTGGAAATGACCGTGAACGATTTCAATATACAGGCAAACCTGATTGCAAGCGCCGAAGAAGCCCTGAAACTCGCCACTTTGGTATATGACGCCACCAAACAACAGTTTATGATCGGGAAAGCCGATATCAACAGCCTGACCCTGTCGCAAAACAGACACCTCAGCGCTCAAAGAAACTATATTTCGGCGCTGAATAATTACTGGATCAGCTATTATAAAATACGAAAACTGACCCTGTACGATTTCCTTAAACAGGAATCACTTTCGATGCAATTCGACCTGTTATTTAACTTATGAGATACTCCTGAAAAGCGTCATGACAATAATAATCGCATCACACATTAAACAACTATCAATATGAACGAAACCGCATCGGACAACAGGACAAAGACAGGTCGCATTTCGTCGTTTTCCATCATCACCGTATTTTCAAGTTTACTGCTTCTCGGGCTGTTTTTTATCCCCCTGCTTCCGATAAAACTCAATCCGACGAGAAACATGCCCGAAGTGCGAGTATCGTTCCGTATTCCGGGGCAGTCGGCGCGCGTGGTGGAAATGGAAGTCACCTCCAAACTTGAAGCCATGCTGAGCCGAATGAAAGGCGTCAAAGGCGTGACTTCAACCTCCGGCAACGGTTCCGGCGAAGTGAGGGTAAGCCTCAACAAACATGTCGATCTTGATATTGCACGATTCGAGGTATCCACCATAGTGCGCCAAACCTGGCCCTCGCTGCCCAAAGGCACAAGCTATCCCGCAATTTCGATGTCGGGAGGCAGCAACAATTCATCCACCCGCCCATTTTTGCAATACACCCTGCACGCCCCCCTGTCGCCCGGCATGATTCAGGAATATGCCGACGAAAATATTCGTCCCGCTCTGGCGGAAATCAGAGGCATCAATAAAGTTAATCTCTACGGAGCGTCGCGAATGATACGCAAATTAGAGTATAACTATGTTCAACTTCAAAATCTTGACGTGTCGGTTGGAGATATAAGAACCGCTATACAGACGTATCTGAGCAGGGAGTTTCTGGGGATAGGACGCATCGACGGCGAGGGATCCGACCAGTGGATTCGTCTGGCTCTGGTTCCGGAATTTATTGGTTATGAATTTGACGCCTCGAAAATACAGGTGAAAAACAGTAACGATAAAATCATTTATCTCGACCAGTTAGTCAAAGTCACTCTTGAAGAGGAGGAAATCTCAAGCCATTTCCGCATCAACGGACTAAACACCATCAGCATGTCGATTGTTGCCGAAGAATTTGCAAATCAAATTCAACTGAGCAAAGAAATCAAGGCGAAACTCGAAATGATGAGGGAAAGTTTCCCGAAAGGCTATGAACTTCATCTTTCTTATGACGCATCGGAATATTTGAACGCCGAACTTGACAAGATATATTTCCGTTCGGGATTAACTTTGTTGATTCTGATATGTTTCGTCGTGCTGATTTACAGAAACTGGAAATACTCTCTTCTTATACTTGTTTCGCTGATTGCAAACATCTCCATTGCAATAATATTCTACTATCTTCTGGAGTTGGAAATACATCTGTTTTCGTTGGCGGGAATCACCATTTCGCTTTCGCTGATAATAGACAACGCCATTGTGATGTCCGACCAGATTATTCAGCGCGGAAACAAAAAGGCTTTTCTGGCAATTCTCACGGCAACTCTCACAACCGTAGCTTCGCTGCTTGTCATATTTTTTATGGACGAAAAAGTGAAGCTCAACCTTATGGATTTTGCCTGGGTGATAATCATAAATCTGATGGTGTCGCTGGCTATAGCCCTGTTTTTTGTCCCCGCATTGGTGGAAAAATTAAGAATCACAAAACGAATCCCCAAAAAAAGAAAGCGGAAGAAGAGATTGATGCGGAAACGCATAATTGTTTATATAGACCGGATATACGAACGAATCATATCGTTTACCTGCCGCAGAAGAGCGTGGTTTGTGGTATTGCTGATCTTTGCATTTGGTATTCCGGTGTATCTGTTACCCGAAAAAATACAGGTCAGAACACTGTCGGGGAGGTGGTACGTCAATACCGAACCCAACTTTTGGGGCAGATTATACAACAACACGCTTGGGTCGGCATTTTATAAAGAACATGTTAAACCCGTGACCGATGTCGCCTTCGGCGGCACGATGCGCCTGTTTGTGCAAAAGGTGAGGGAAGGGGGCTATTATTCGGGACATAAGGAGGAAACAATGATTTCCGCAACATCCCACATGCCTAACGGCACAACTTTGCCGCAAATAGATTTCCTGGTGAAAAAAATGGAGGACTATATAGCCGCATATCCGGAGGTGCGACAGTTTGAAACCTCCATCAACAACGCTCGCGATGCCAATATAAGAATCTATTTTGTGAAGGAACATCAACGCAGCGCGTTTCCCTACAAGTTGAAGAATAATCTGATAAGGAAAGCCATAGAACTCGGCGGCGGAGCGTGGATTATTTCCGGTTTGGGCGAAGGCTTCTCGAACGAACACAGGGATTATGCGGGAAATAATCAGGTTAAACTGTTGGGATATAATTATGACGATCTCAATGTAATGACTTATGAGTTCAGGGACACTCTGCTGTCGCACCGGCGTATAAAGGAGGTTTTTGTCGATTCCAAATATATCAACTATAAACCCGATTATATGGAATATTCCTTCGCTTTGAACATGGAACGATTGATTCAGGAAAATATCTCGCCCTACAGTCTGTTCAATTCTCTAAACCCTCTGTTTGAACGCAACGCGCATATCGCAACCTGGAATAACGGCAAACGTAATGAGGATATCCGCATATATTCCAAACAGTCGGGCGAATTGGACATCTGGAATCTGAAACATTATCCGGGAATGATCAAAGAAAAGATGTTCAAGCTGCCGGAAATGGCAACGGTGGTGAAAGGTCAGTTTCCGCAGGATATAGCAAAGGAAAATCAACAGTATAAACTGTGTCTGCAATACGACTATATTGGGAATTATGAACAGGCTCGGAGGTATTTGGACCGCAATATCAAGAATTTTGTGGAGAAAGCCCCGTTAGGATATAAAATAGCGCCGGAATCGAGCAACTGGAACTGGTGGGGCGGAAATGAAATGAATAAACAGTATCTGCTGCTGCTGATGATAATCGTAATCATGTATTTTACCACAAGCATACTGTTCAACTCGCTGAAACAACCTTTGATTATTATGTTTATAATTCCGGTTACATATATAGGCATTTTCCTGACTTTCTACCTGTTTAAACTGAATTTCGACCAGGGCGGCTTTGCTTCTTTTATTTTATTGTCGGGCATAACAATCAACAGTAATATATACATCATCAACGAATACAATATCATCCGGCAACATCGCAACATCTCCCCGCTTAAAGCCTATCTCAAAGCATGGAACGTTAAGGTTAGACCGATATTTCTTACTGTTGTTTCTACAATCCTGGGGTTTATCCCGTTTATGATCGGTTACAAGGAAAGCTTCTGGTTCCCCCTCGCCGCAGGCACCATAGGCGGATTAACCGTTTCTCTCATATCTACGTTCTTCTTCCTGCCGATGTTTATGGGAATAGTCAAAAGACGAAAAACAAAACGTCTTGAACGATGAACGACACGAAACATTGACGGTTTCTAATTTCTAACCTCTACCTTCTCATAGGCGTCCCCTAACAGGGATTTTTAAACCCTGTTAGGGGTTGAAAGTTATAGAAATTACGGCTAAATCTTATTTTGAGATGTTATTGCTTCCGGCTGCGCCGTAGCAATGACGCTACGTAGAACGGTAGTCTGCTTAGCTTAGGCGTAGCGACATCGCTACACCGAACGAAAAGAAACTCAATCCATAGCGCCTTAAAATAAGATTTAGCCAAGCAGCAGGTTCTTTTTGAACGGGAAATATACTTAACCGCAGTCATTTACGAATAGGGAATACTGTTGCGGCGGCATCCTCTGTTGTAGATTGTTGTAAATTTTTCAATCGTGTAACAAATTATTTACTACATTTGCGCCCGATTATAGAATCTTACAGAGAGCCTGTTTGTCGCTCGACAGAGCTTTTAAACAGCAGGCGCTCAGGAAAGATGAAAGATATTTTAAAACAATAAAAACTATAGGAAATGAATAAAAT
>JAISRS010000365.1 GCA_031273485.1 Prevotellaceae bacterium | reverse complement strand
CGTTTTCGAGAATGTTTTTTCTACTGACTTTATACTTAAATCGCTGTGATGTAATATATCAAACATTTTACATGAATTATTATTCCGTTTTTTTACAGGTGCAAAAGTACAAAAATAATTGGGAATTGAAAATTGAGAATTGAAAACTGGACACGCATACCATTAGTTCTTAACTTTTATTTTAACGCAAAGGGCACAAAGAATCCGCAAAGGGCACAAAGCATTTTCTTTGCGTTAAAATAATTTCTTTACGGTACGACAAATCGGCGCAACCGAATTTACTCATTTTCGCTGGGTGCATTTGACTACGTCGATCTTCATCTGTTTATAATCTTTATTTTATTAGTATGCAATATTATACAAAACATGATATATACTTCTCCCGACATGATTTTGCGCATCGGTTAAATTGACCCGAATCTGCTATCTTCGACCTCGAAGAGGTCACATGTTTATAGAAGAAATGTGCACCTCTGCTGTGCGACCCCGAAGGGGTCGAATTGAAACACGACATCGTTATTCTATAAACATATGATGTCTTCGACATCAAAACCGGCATACATCATTTGTTTCCCGGTTCATAATCATCCCCCTGTGTGTCTACTTTTTTTGTCATGGGTGTTTCTATTGATATTTATGCCCTAACGGGCAAATCGCTTAATTTTCGGCAATTTATCAATTATTCTTATCCGGAACTCAGGTTAACTATATCCGCAATCGCATCGAATTTATAGTTCATCGTTCATCGTTCATCGTTCATCGTTTATAGTTTATAGTTTATAGTTCATCGTTCATCGTTCATCGTTCATCGTTCAAAACATTCGTAATTCGTAATTTTTAATTTATTCTAAGCAGCTGGTCGGCGTATTCGCGGGAATTACTTAGGCGCGGGATTTTGTTTTGACCGCCTAATTTGCCTTTCGATTCCATCCATTTAATAAAGGTGCCTCGCGGCAGAACGGTGACGGTAAGGCGCGACAGGGTTATGTTATGAAATCTTTTTGCTTCGTAATCGGAGTTCACCGAGCATATTGCATTATCCAAGGCATCGGCGAAGAGTTCTATATTTTCGGGATAAGTGTCAAATTCAATCAGCCATTCGTGGCCTCCGTTTCTTGTTTCGTTCATAAAAATGGGGGCAACGGTGTATTCCGATATTATGACGCCCATGCCGGAGCAGGTTTTTTCCAGGGCTTCTTCCACATTTCCCACTATCAGTTCTTCGCCGAAGACGTTGATGTAATGAGCAGTTCGTCCGGTGATTTTGATTTTGTGGGGATACAGCGAGGTGAATTTCACGGTATCGCCAATCAAATAGCGCCATAAACCGGCGTTGGTTGTTATCACCATTGCATAATTCACACCTTCTTCAACTTCGGAGATAGTGCGGGTTTTAGGGAAGGGTTTGGAGAGTTCGGTCATCGGCATAAATTCAAAAAAGATACTGTTGTCGGCGAGCAGCAGCATGGAATCGTCGGATTGAGAGTCCTGAAAGGCGAAGAAGCCTTCGGAGGCATTGTATGTTTCCATGTAGCACATTTTTTCGGAAGGGATAATGCGTTTAAACTGTTCGACGTATGGACCAAAGGCGACTCCTCCGTGAAAAAACACTTCGAGGTCGGGCCACAGTTCGTTTAAGTGCCGCTTGCCGGTGTATTCCAGTATTCTGTTCATCAACACAAGATTCCATGAAGGGACGCCGGCAAAACTGATAACATTCCGTTTGCTCGAATGTTTTGCGATTGCCAGGGTCTTTTGGTCGAAATCGGGCATCAGGGCGATTTTTTTTGCCGGAGTTCTTGCAAATTCAACATACCAGGGCGAATTGTGTATCATGATTGCCGATAAATCTCCGTACCGGATTTTGCTGCTAAATTCGTCTATTCTGCGGCTTCCGCCAAGCGTGAGGGATTTGCCGAGGAGGAGTTTCGAGTCGGGATTGTTGAGCAAATACTGAAGCGTGACGTCTTTGCCGCCGGAAAAATGGCATTTGTGAAGACATTCGTTGCTTACGGGTATAAATTTGCTTTTGCCTGCCGTTGTTCCCGACGATTTGGCAAACCATTTAACGGGAGTGTTCCACAGGATATTGTTCTCTCCTTTACGCATCCGCTCGATATAGGGGCGAAGCGCCGAATAGTCCGAAATGGGAACATTATTTCGGAAATCCTCAAAATTTCGTATATTTTTGAAATTATATTTTAAACCGTATTCTGTGTTTTTGCCGGATTTTATCAATGAATGAAATATTTCTTCCTGTTTTTTGTCCGGCTCCTTTTTTAATTTATCGATGGCTTTTATCCTATCACTAAATATATTAAGTATAAATCTATTAAGCATCAACTTTTACATTTAAAGTTTACAAAAGTATCAAATAATACCGATATAGCAACTATTTTGTTCATTTTTTATTACCGGAAGCCTTCCAAGCATATATCAATTACGAATTATCAATTACGAATTACGAATTATCCATATTCGTAATTGAGCATTCGTAATTCGTAATTGATAATTGATAATTCGTAATTGATAATTGATAATTCGTAATTGATAATTGAGCATTCGTAATTCGTAATTCGTAATTCGTAATTCATAATTCTAATAAACTCTCGTGCTGTAATTTTTCATTTCGTTTGCAAGCGCCTTTGCCTGCTGTCCGGTAAACCGGTCGAGCAGTTGCCAAAATTCCTTTTGATGATGTTTATGTATTGTGTGACATAATTCGTGCAGTATCACATAATCAATCAGATGGTCGGGCAGATGCATCAGGTGCAGGCTAAGGCAGATGGCATTGTCGCCGCTGCACTGCCCCCAGAAGGAACGGGTGTTTTTTATGACTAAACTCTTGAATGTAAGATTGCACAGTTGCGCAATATGTTTTATTCTTTTCGGAAGATATTCGTATGCTTCCACTTTCCAGACGTGTTCCACGAGTTTACGGACGGCGGATTGCAGGGTTTCGCTTTCCATGTCGGCGTTTTGGGGATAATATATTTCAAAATAACCGTCAAGGATTTTTAATCGCAGATTTGTCCTGTTTTCGGGTATCAGTTTCATGGTTCTGAATTTTGAGGAAAAATTACTGTCGGCGGTGAATATTGTTTGTTTCTTTGTGACTACGCTAAGTTTTTGCAACGATTTTTTGATCCATTCCATTTTTGAAAGAACAAATTTTTCGGCGTCGCCAAAAGATATATGCTTGGGAATCGACACAAGTATGCTATCCTTATCTCGCACCGAAATCTTTAAATGTTTCGATACGGCGGATTTTTTATATTCTACTGTCCCGATATTTTCGATAAAAACAATTTTATTATCCACGCTTTATGAATTAAAAATTACGAATTACGAATTACGAATGGTTTGTATCCGACGCAGGGGTGAAAGCCCACTTGTTGGTTCGAAATCCGAAACAAAGCATTTAAATATATACTTCCAATAATTTGGCGGTGGTTTCGGGAATGATGTTCACCGAATTTATCACTGCGGGAATCAACACTGTTTCGCCTTTGGCGATTGTTTCGCTACGCGTTCCGTCACATTCCAGCCTTGCCTTTCCTTCCAAACACATATAAACAACAAACGAATCCAGGGCGGCATAATCTCTTTCGGTTTTGACCGATTGCCACAGGAGATTTGTTGTAAAATAGTCGCATTTCACGAGTTCCGTTACCGTGTTCTGTTTCGGGGAATAGATTGTTTTGTATGTATCGCAACAGTTGTAATCTATAACATCTTCGGCTAATTCGATGTGCATTGTGCGCGCTGTTGCGGGATTGAGTTCTCTGCCCCAGTCGTAGATGCGGTAGGTGATGTCGGAAGTTTGCTGTATTTCTGCTATAAGCAGATTTTCGCCCAGAGCGTGAATCCGTCCGGCGGGCAGGAAAAAGACATCTCCCTTTGCGGCTTTTTCCACATTGAGGATTTCGGCAAGCGAGCCGTTGCATATTCTTGCGTTAAATTCCTCCTTGTTTGTTTCTCTGTTGAAACCTGTGTATATGGGCGAGTTTTCGTCGGCGTCCATCACATACCACATTTCCGTTTTACCGTATGCGTTATGGCGTTTCAGGGCTGTTTCGTCGTCCGGATGAACCTGCACGGACAAACGCTCTGCCGAATCAATCAATTTGAATAACAACGGAAATTCTATTCCGAACGTTTCATACACCTTTTCTCCCACAATGTCGCCCATATATACTTCAATCAATTCCTGTATATTATTACCTTTCAGGAATCCGTTCGAGGCTACGGATAAATTGCCTCTTACGGAGGACAATTCCCAGCTTTCGCCTATGGTTCTTTCGCTATTTATCTTACGCTTAATAACGGTGGAAAGTTTATTTCCGCCCCAGACCCTCTCTTTATATACAGGATCGAATTTCAATGGATACAATTTCATATATATCTGTTTAATTTAATCGGGCGCAAATTTACGTCATTATTTCGAACTTAAAAGTTTTTTCTATATTTCATCACCGAATTTTTTCTTTTTGTCTCCGTTCCCGCTTGCGCGGATTTGTAATCCGTGCCGATATCAGCTTTCGCCTACCCGATTAAGGACCTCAGCGCCGAAGAGAGAAAAAAAATTCGCAGATAAGAAAAATTCGTGTATATTTGCAGGTTTTTAAAATCATTTTATAAACTTTTTAATTATGAAACAATTATTATTATGTATATTATTAATATCAATTACACATATTTTGATGTCACAAACTGTAAAAACTTTTAAATTAGACAATGGTTTGACGGTAATTCTTGCCGAAGAACATTCTGCGCCTAAGGTCTTTGGCGCGGTAGCCGTAAAAGTCGGTTCAAAAAACGATCCCGAAGGCGCAACGGGAATGGCGCATTATTTTGAACATATAATGTTTAAGGGTACGGACAAAATCGGCTCGACCGATTACGAAAAAGAAAAACCTTATTTAGACCAAATCGCCGCCCTGTACGACGAACTCGCCCTGACGGACGAAAAAGACAGGGACAGGGTGCTGAAACAAATCAACGAACTG
>JAISRS010000052.1 GCA_031273485.1 Prevotellaceae bacterium | reverse complement strand
TATCCCCTTTTTGTGGGGAGGTGGGGAGAGTTCCTTTTGCCTGACTACTTTTTCTCCAAATTTGTCTTCTGACATTCTCCGGATTTCGGGATATTGTCAAGTGCCTGAACATGTTCTTCTATCATTTTTTTTTCTGAAGTAGGTGGATAAATGGTATCACGATCGGTTGGAATATTATATTGATGTATAATGTTATCTATTAAACATTTGTGAATATTAAAACATTTGAGATGGCGACGCAGAGTTTCGTTTTCATCTAATGGATTCTTATCTGAAAATCCTTGCACAAAACATCCATCTTGTGCCTTTAAATTTTCATTTGAAATCTTTGATGTTGTTTGAAAATTAAAGAAAGGTATTTTTGTATTAATGCAGCTACGTAGCCCTCCATGTACAAGTTTGCCATCATATATCTTATTATATGGCATCATTTCAAAATCAGTCAACACAGAGGATGCATCAATCTGAGAAAGAGGAATACCCTCTTTTTCGAGTTCATCATTCAAGAAATCGCCAGAATTCTTGCCATTTATCGTTTCTTTGTCATATACATCCGTTGGTCCTGCAAGTTCAGCATTACTGTATTCAAGTACATAGAATGAAACATAGTTGGCTATATCATCAATATCGCTTGCATTTTTTTTATCAACCCTGTCAAATGCAAAAAACATTGCAGACTGAGGAGAATAAGAAAAATCTATTAGAGCAGACCTACCACCATAGTGCTGAATCATTGCTAATATATTATAGTCAGTTATGCTATTATTGGCATCTGTAGCTAAATTTTTCATTAAATATCGGTCATTACGTACTTGTCTAATTTGATATTTAATATATTCTACAGTATCAAAATTATCGTAACCCTTTTCTAACCAATAACGCTGCAATGAGGAATAAAGACAAAACGCTGCATTATTTACTCCTCTGAATGCATAATTTGCAACATTCGTACTTAGGTAGTCGCCTAAATAACGTTTAACATCACATATAGATTTAATCTTAACACATTGGGGAAACTTCTGTTTCTCACTTATGTCGTTATATCTTAGCATGTTATTCACTGACTCCATTTTTATTTATTCTTAATTTCTATGTGTTGAAAACTTTTCACCCGCAAATATACGCATAAATCCCTTTCAGGAGATACTGCACGCCGAAGTTTCGGCTGCCGATATGCTTGATTTTAGTACGGTTGTTCTTATGGACTGTTTCCATGATCAACCTGACCAGATAGGGTGATTCATTGCCCAAATCGGAGAAATAAACCGGAATTTCGTTTCCCGGCTTGTTTTCAATGTTCCAGCCGTGCAGGAAGTCCGCCATTTCGATGGATAGCTTAACCGGTTCGTCGGCGTACTTTACATTAAATGTATAGTAACTGCCGTCTTCCGTAATCACGGAAAGGTTGCTTTCTTTCTTAAACCGTTGAGTCGCCGCCTTTACACGCAATACATTTTCCGCACCGTCGGCTTTGGCGGCCAAAAGGTCAATAGAACCTAAATCGACATAGCTGATAGCCGCCGGAAAGATGATATGCACCGTTTTGGTAAATGTTACCTCCAATGCGTAGGGCGGTATCATCCGGTTGAACGTCAGGGGACGTGTAAAACCTTCAAACAGGTCGCCCGTTGTGGGGGCGGTTTCCTGTGCGTTTGCTGTAAATACGCTTGCTACAAAGGCAAGCATTAAAAAAATCTGTTTCATTTTAATTTGGATTTTAGTGATGAATTAATTACTGATTATTTGCCAATACTTTGTTTTTCAGTTGCTCTTCCGACAAGAGATAAACCCTGTAACCCGCTTTCAGGTGTACTTTTACCTCGCGGAGTTTTTTGGCGACAAACTGCGAAGTACCCTGTATCAGGTTACGTCCCATATCGGCTACAAACTGTTCCCCGGCGTCGTTCGACAGGTTGATACTCGTTCCGGCTGACGTCCCCATGTTGGCGGCAATTTCCTTGGCAGCGTTCAATTCCTGCAGGTTGGGGATGAAAATACCCTGCATACCGTCAAGGTCATACACTTTCAATTCGATGGGCAGGATTGTACCCCTGTATTCCAGAAAATTGATTGTGATGCCGAGCCGTTCGCCCTGTATTTTCGCCGTCCCGGACAAAACCGTGCCGCGGGGAATAAGCATGTTTCCCGCCTGCATCGCCTCCAAAAGCCGTAAACGGACGCTTTGCCCGTCCATAATGGTTTGGTCGTCGTGAATACAGGCAAGCAGGGTATTTTTCGTTTCGTTTTGTCCTTTACCGGTTGCCGTCAGAAATCCCATATTGCGAGGTTGACTGTAAGCTTCGATAAACTCCGTGCCGGACATTTCGGGTTGCAATACCGAAACAGTCCGTTCCCTGACCTGACTGACGGGCGCAACCGTTGTTTTACCGGAGGCATTCCCGTTTCCTGAAACATTTACAGGTTCGGCAGCATTGGCAGTTGATGTTCCTGTTGTTCCCGGCATATACTTTGCCGCCATTTGAAGGGACTTTTCCATGAGCGCCATCTGGTTGTCCACCGCGTTTTTTTTGCTTTCCTGTTCGTCCATCCGCAATCTCAATTCCTCCAATTCCTGTTTCAGCAGTTCTTTTTCAGGGTAATCTTTGGGGGATTCATAAAAGTTTCCGAGCGTCCGGTTGATGTCGTGATAGGCATTTGCCGATTGTTGAATCGACGATTGGGAACGGTTTCGCATTCCGCTGCCGGAAGATGCTTTTACCGTTTGCGGCTCATCGTCCAACAAAACCAAATCATCGGCAGGCTCCGTGCTTTCGCCGCCAAGCATGGCGGTAAAGTCCGACAATGAACGCATCCGTTCGGCTTGCTTTTGTTGCATTTGTTCCTGTTCGTAAGCGTCTCGTTTGTCGCCGATTAAACCTTCTTCCTTTGGAAGCGGAATATCGGCGTTAAAACCCGACATTTGCTCCTGCTTTGCCTTATCATCTGCCGACGGCGCAAAAATAAGCCACATACAGCCTGCACAGATAATACCCATCATGGCAAAAACAGCATACTTTTTCAACTTCTGCTTTTGCTCGTTCGTAAGTTTGGACTTATTGTCGTCCGTTTGATTATTCGTACTCATACTCTTTACTTTTTAATTTGTAATTAATGCTGTCGTTTTTTTGCGGCAGTTCCAATGATTCAATATGCTGCAATTCCAAAAACGCTTTCCTTGCATCGTTTTTGCCCATATTGTAAATGGAACTGACAACCAAATAGATATTTGCCCCGCCCAAACCGACGGCAAGAACCAAAACGGTGATAAGGCGTTTCAGGGGAGAGGGTTTGCCGCAAAGCCAACGTAATCCGTAGCAGAGTTCGCCCCAAATGTCCGCCAAATGGTTTCCGATATTCGTTTTCATATCCCATTTGTTTTTAGCGGTCTATTACACGGATGTCCCTGTTTTCCAAAATCTCAAAGCCTTCCATTGTAAAGCCGTGCGGATTGTTGTCCGAGCGCACCGAGTTGATAAGGCTACAGCGCGTTACAAGGCTTCGTTCCGTCACATTGCTTTCACGGATAATCAGTTGCCGGGCATGCGTTACAGCCTTGTAGGGATAGGAATCAAAGTTGCAGGCGATACTGTCCACCTGCAAATTTTGATTTATATTGCCGGAGATTATCCGGTTGTAGTATCCCTTTTCCTGCAAGTCCCTGTAATAGCCGAAAGCCGACTTATCCACCAGAAACAACGCCCT
Source organism: Prevotellaceae bacterium (assembly GCA_031273485.1). GTDB lineage: Bacteria > Bacteroidota > Bacteroidia > Bacteroidales > UBA932 > JAIRLF01. The sequence continues at coordinate 605 of JAISRS010000052.1, read as the reverse complement.
GCGGATGTTTGATTCAATAGCGCTCTTGTCCGGCGACAGTGTGAAAAACAGTTCGTGAAAACGCTTTACATGTTCGCGAGCTTCGACGGGACGGTTCTGTGAAAGGTCTTGCGAAAGGGCAAGCATCAGCGATTTCCCGCCGTCCAACACGTAGATTTTCTGCCGTTGCATTTCCGCAAAACTGTAGGCGCTCCAAACGGAGTAGCCTACAATCGCGGCACACAGGCAGACAAACACGATTCCGAAAAACCGTATCTGTTTGAAGGATGTTTCAATGTTCTTTAATGATTTAAATTCCATATTTTTAATGAATTACAAGTGATAAATTATTTACCTTTCAATCGTCCGGCAATGTTGCCCGTTATTGCACCGGAAACGGCTCCTGCCGCGCCTCCCGTTTTGGCTGCCGCCGTTTGCAGGTTCTTATTGTATGCGCCCATGCCGCCTGCCTGAATAATCCATCCCGCGACTGTCGGAATGGTGAAGTAGCCCACGATGCCGATTATCATGAATATCACATACACCGTATTGGAAGCGTCTATGGAAAAATTCGGGTTGTTCTGCAGTTCGGAAATGTCGTTCTGCAACATCAATACCTGAATTTT
>JAISRS010000290.1 GCA_031273485.1 Prevotellaceae bacterium | reverse complement strand
AGCGCTGTTTTTTTTCAGTGGCATATTCTAAAGTATTGTTTTTAAAAGTATTATTTTTTAATGCAAAGTTCATAAAGTATATCGTGCAAAGTACGCAAAACATTTCCTTTGCCAACTTTTTGGACTAAATCTTATTTAGCCGGTCTTTAAGGACTTTAAGGGCTATAAGGTACTTAAAGTCTATAAGGTCCTTAAAGACCTTAAAGACCTTATAGTCTCCTTAAAGACCTTAAATCTGCTCTTAAGGCAGAGCCTCAAATGATAAGTTCCGAATCATGAAAATCCTTTAATCAAGTGAATCATGCTTCAAGAAAGAAAAAATTCGTGTAATTCGTGAAAATCCGCAGGATTTAATTCGTGCAATTCGTGTAATTCGTGGATAAAAAAATTCATGGAAACCGTACTCACTCGAAATGTTACGGAATACGGTTTTTCAAAAAACATTTCTTTTTTCAAAAAACATTGTTGTGATTTCAAAAAATTAGATTAATTTCGTGTTGCAAAACAACGGATATTGTAGGCGAGAAGCCGAAATCAGCAGTCTTAATAATATTGAGTACAAGAAAAACTTAAGTTCGCTGAATTAAATCGAAATCCGTTCGATGACACATTCTATTGATAAAAAATAATATTAAATGATTAAAAACAGATTAGTATGAAAAAACTTTTTTTACTTGATGCGTATTCCCTGATTTTCAGAGCGCATTATGCATTTGTCAAACGTCCGATAACTACAGCCAAAGGATTTGATACCTCTGCCATATTCGGATTCATAAAAAGCCTGCAAGAGGTGCTGAAAAAAGAACAGCCATCGCATATTGCAGTAGTTTTCGATCCGCCGGAAGGCTCTTTCAGACGACGGCTATACTCCGAATATAAGGCAAACAGGCTGAAAACTCCCGAATCAATAATAGCCGCCGTGCCGGTGATTAAGGAAATATTGCAAGCCTATAACATTCCCATCGTTGAAGTTGCCGATTTTGAGGCGGATGATGTGATAGGAACCATGGCTAAACGCGGCGAAAAAAAAGGTTATTCGGTGTATATGATGACCCCCGACAAGGATTACGGACAGCTGGTTTCCGACAATATATTCATCTACAAACCGAAACATTCGGGCAACGAAATCGAAATACTCGGCAAAGAAGCAATATGCGAACACTATGGCATCCAAAATCCCGAATATGTTATTGATATTCTCGCCCTCTGGGGAGATGCCTCCGACAATGTTCCCGGAGCGCCGGGCATAGGAGAAAAAACAGCCATGAAATTAGTATGCGATTACGGAGACGTGGAGAATATCTACAGGCATCTGGACGAATTGAAGGGCAAACAGAAAGAATCGTTGCAGGAAAACGAAGAACAGGTGCTGCTTGCCAAAAAACTTGTAACCATAGTGACGGATGTCCCATACGAATGGAACGACAGTATGCTCGAATTAAAAGAGCCTGACAACGACCGTTTAAGAGAGCTGTTCAACGAATACGAATTTTATTCGCTGCTAAAGGAACTAAGCCGTAAATCCACACAGTCGCTAAGCAAAATCAATAATGTTCAACCGGTGCAGATGAGCCTCTTCGACAATTACGCAGCGGAAGAACAGCCGGAAACGAACAGTCACAAAACCATTGAAGATATGGAACACACATATCATTTGGTTACCACCGACGAAGAGATCGACGCGCTTGTCAAAAGACTGGAATCGTGCGCCGAATTTTGTTTCGATACCGAAACCACCGGCATCGACCCCTTCAACAGCCGTCTTGTGGGCATCTCCTTTGCCCTGCAACCTCATGAAGCATGGTATCTTCCCGTGTTCCCCAACAATCCCGAAAAAACCCTGAACCTTGTGAACAGATTCAAACATGTTTTTGAAAACGACAGTATCGCCAAAACGGGTCAAAACCTGAAATTCGATATCGAAATGCTGAATAACGCAGGAATCGAAGTCAACGGAATGCTGTACGATTCCATGCTGATACACTATCTGTTAAATCCCGATTCGCGCCACAATATGGACTACATGGCGGAAGTGTATCTCGACTATAGCCCTGTGCCGATTGAATCTCTGATAGGCAAAAAAGGCGACAGTCAGCGGACTATGGATGTGATTCCTCACGACAAGGTATGCGAATACGCCGCCGAAGACGCAGATATTACGCTGCAACTGAAAATGAAACTGTTCGACGATCTGAAAAAAGAAAACATGCAGAAACTTTATACCCGCATCGAAGCCCCGCTGATAACCGTTCTCGCCGAAATGGAAGCCTCCGGCGTGATGGTGGACAAGGAAAGTCTGAGGGAATTGAACGTTTCATATACCAAAGAACTGAACGCTCTGGAGGAAGAAATAAAAGCGATAGCCGGAACGCCGAATCTCAATCTCTCATCACCAAAACAGCTTGGAATAGTGCTTTTTGAAAAATTAAACATTTCGGGAACCAAAGCCAAAAAAACCAAAACAAAACAGTATGCCACAGACGAAGAAACGCTGATGTCGCTGAGAGATAAAAACCCCATTATAGACAAAATCCTTGAACATCGGGGGCTGAAAAAACTGCTGTCCACCTACATCGAAGCCTTCCCTTTACTGATAAATAAACATACGGGCAAAATACATACATCGTTCAACCAGGCGGTTACTACCACCGGACGGCTAAGTTCCAATAACCCCAATCTGCAAAACATCCCGATACGTGAAGCAAAAGGACGGGAAATAAGAAAAGCCTTTGTGCCGTCGGACAACGACCATATTTTGCTGTCGGCAGACTATTCGCAGATAGAACTGCGGCTAATGGCGCATTTAAGTCAGGATAACGATATGATAGAAGCATTTAATAACAATGAAGACATACACGCGGCAACTGCGGCAAAAATATTTCATGTGGACATCGGCGAAGTAACCAAGGAACAACGCTCGAAAGCCAAAACCGCCAATTTCGGAATAATCTACGGCATCTCTCCGTTTGGACTGTCGCAAAGATTAAACATCCCGCGCACCGAAGCCAAACAGCTAATCGACGGCTATTTCGAATCATATCCCAAGGTCAGGGAATATATGGATACCATCATTCGCGAAGCCCAGAAAACCGGCTATGCCGAAACTATTTTCGGACGCCGAAGACAACTGCGCGATATAAATTCGGGAAATGCCATAATGCGCGGAATGGCTGAACGCAATGCAATCAACGCGCCCATACAGGGAACAGCCGCCGATATTATAAAACTTGCAATGATTAACATCCAAAAAATATTTAAACAGCAAGGGTTTAAAACAAAAATGATTCTACAGGTACACGACGAACTTGTGTTTGACGTTTACAAACCGGAATTGAACGAAGTCCGGCAAATTGTTGTTGACGAAATGCAAAATGCCGTCCAATTAAGTGTTCCACTAACCGTCGAATGGGGAACAGGCAACAACTGGCTGGAAGCACACTGAGAAAAAAATAAAATATGAAGCAATCCGAAAATAGATTTAGTTTATGCTTTATTTTTCCGGATTGCTTTGGCTTGCGCCTCGCAATGACGGCTACGCCGAACGAAAGGAGCGTAGTCGTCACCTTCTACCGTAGCGCCTCAAAAAAAGATTTAGCCCCTTTTGAGAAAAAAATATATTTCATTTTAAAAAAAGCATTAATTTTGCGGCATTATTAATATATAAATTTTGGTTAAAATGAGTAAGAAAGTAAAATCGGACAAGACAAAGCCGGAGGACAAGACAAAGCTCGAAAGCACGACAAAACCGGAGGACAATATAAAACTTGAGGACGTGTTTATAGCCAATCCTCTTTATGATCCCGTATTTAAATACTTGATGAGTGACAACATATCAGCGCGAAAACTTCTTTCCGCCATCATCGGCAAGGAAGTAATCGAATTGTCTTTTGCCCCGCAGGAACATGTAGAAAATGTTGATGTTCAGGAACAGAGTTACATCATCTGCCGGCTTGATTTCACGGCGCTTATACGGACGGAGAGCGGTTCGTTAGCCGTGATGATAGAAGTACAAAAAGTACATTATCACAACGATATTATAAGGTTCAGGCGTTATTTGGGCGGTCAGTATCAAAATAAAGACTATGTTTATGATGATTCCGAAGGAAGACGGCATGTCAGACAGATATACTGTATTTTCTTTATAGGCGATGGCGTGGGCATAAAAAATGCTCCTGTGATAGAAATAAACCCCATAGCCAAAGATGTTACGACTGAAAAGAATTTACAGGTACAGAACAATGAATTTGTGCTTAGTCTTCACCACCGTTCGTGGATAGTTCAGGTACCTGAACTCAAGAAATATCGTCGCAACGATTTGGAGAGGCTGTTAGGTATTTTCGACCAGACAAATACAATAGAAAACCGTCATATTCTGAATATTAAATCAGAGAAATTTCCCAAAGAATATCATCCCATAATTCGCCGTTTACAGATGGCAGCGAAAAATGAAAAAGTTCGCAACGCCATGCAGGCAGAAGATGACATCTTGGAACATTTTAAAATAGAAGAAAG
>JAISRS010000234.1 GCA_031273485.1 Prevotellaceae bacterium | reverse complement strand
TCTTTGAAACTTATAGCTTTTAGAAATGTTTTATTCAGGAATAAGGAATTTTATTTTTTTTATTTAAAAATAATTCTATAATTTTGTGTTTGATAAATAAAACTTTATGATTTATTCATTTATAATAAAAACAGTACAAACGAATTTTATCAGGGAGTATCATATACCATCCGAATATTCGTTATATGATTTCAGGAGATTTATTGAAAACGATTTGGATTTTGATGATTCACAGCAAGGCATATTTTTTGTATTAAGCAATTCCGGAGCAAGAGTTGAGAGTTATTCCCTGTTCGACATGGGCAACGGAGCAATGGACACAGTTATTCTGGAAGATCTGATAAATAAAGGAAAGAAGAAAATGCTTTATACATTCGATTGTTTCAATGACCGCTCTTTATTTATTGATTTTAAGGGAGAAGTTGAAGCTCTTCCAAGAACACGCTATCCGGTTGTAGTTTTCCGCACAGGAGACCCTCCGGGACAATTTGTGGAAAATATGTTCGATAGCGAATTGTTGAAAATAGCCGAAGAAATTAAAAATAATGAAGAATCTTCGGATTATGACGACGAATATACGGAATAGCCGTAGCGTGAAATAAACGTTTTGAAATAAACATAATAACGACGGAAAAAATATGATATGACAGAAAAATATACCTGAATATTATAGATTTGATTTAAATATTTTTTTATTAACTTTGTGGGCTTAATAAAGGATAACATAAAACAAAATTTCGTGTTTTCATGTTATTTTATTTTATTATATATGATATAGTTAAACAAATAAAAATAAGAAAATCCGGATAATAATTTAAAATATTATCAGGTTAAAATACGTAAAAATATATGTAATCAACCGTTTGATTTGCTATTAGTCAAAAAGCATTTTATAGGTTGTGAAACATAAAAGACCTCATGAAAGGTCATAAATATGAAATAGTTAAATAATGGAAGATAATAACGAGAGAATTATTAAAATCAACATCGAAGAAGAAATGAAAACCGCCTACATTGATTATTCAATGTCGGTGATTGTTTCGAGGGCATTGCCCGATGTGCGTGACGGGCTAAAACCTGTTCACAGAAGAGTATTATTCGGAATGTCCGAATTAGGAGTAGTATCAGGTAAACCTCATAAAAAATCAGCACGTATAGTGGGTGAAGTGCTTGGAAAATACCATCCCCACGGCGATTCGTCGGTGTATGACGCAATGGTGCGTCTGGCGCAACCATGGAGCATGCGCTATATGTTAGTAGATGGACAGGGAAACTTCGGCTCGGTTGATGGCGATTCTCCTGCCGCAATGCGTTATACGGAAGCCCGTATGCGTAAAATCGCCGAAGAAATGTTGGAGGATATCGACAAAGATACGGTGAATTTTCAACTGAATTTCGACGATTCGCTGAAAGAACCGTCGGTGTTACCGGCAAAAATTCCGGCATTGTTGGTAAACGGAACCTCCGGCATAGCCGTTGGAATGGCAACCAATATGCCCCCTCATAATCTTAAAGAAGTATGCGACGCTATCATAGCCTATATTGATAATAAAGACATCAGCGTGGAAGAATTGATGCATCATATTAAAGGACCGGATTTCCCCACGGGAGGAACAATCTACGGAATACAGGGCATTAAGGATGCTTACGAAACAGGACGCGGAAAAATTGTTGTGAGAGCTAAAACCGATATAGAAATTTCCGACAAGGGAAGAGAAACCATAGTTGTTACGGAAATCCCGTATCAGGTCAACAAAAAAACACTCATAGAAAATATCGCCGAACTTGTTAATGATAAAAAAATAGAAGGCATTACATACGTAAACGACGAAAGCGACCGGCAGGGTATGCGAATAGTTATAAAAATAAAATATGAAGCCGTAGCAAATGTCGTACTTAATAACCTTTTTAAACACACACAATTACAGTCAAGTTTCGCAGTCAACAATATAGCGCTGGTAGATGGACGTCCAAGGCAACTCAATCTGCAACAGATTATTAAATACTACGTGCGTCACAGGCACGACGTTGTTGTGCGACGCACAAAGTTTGAACTTGAACAGGCAGCAAAACGCGCCCATATATTAGAAGGATTATTGATCGCTTTAGACCATCTGGACGCGGTAATAGCGCTTATCAGAGCGTCTAAAACCCCGGACGAAGCGCGTACAGGACTTGTTGAACAGTTTAGTCTGACCGAAATTCAGGCGTCTGCAATTATCGAAATGCGCCTGAGGCAGCTAACCGGACTGGAACGGGATAAAATCCGAAATGAACACGCCGAACTCATGACGCTGATAAACCATCTGAACGCCATATTAGCCGATGTCGGTCTGCAAATGCAAATTGTGAAAGATGAACTGATTGATATAAAAACAAGATTCGGCGACGAACGCAGAACAAATATCATTTTAACGGCAGAAGAATTTAATCCCGAAGATTTTTATGCCGACGAGGATGTTATCATCACAATCTCTCATCTGGGATATATTAAACGTACGCCGCTCAACGAATACCGCCTGCAAAACAGAGGAGGCATAGGCGCCAAAGGAAGCACAACAAGAGATGCCGATTTTATTGAACATATCTATGTAGCCAACATGCACAGCACCATGTTGTTCTTTACAAAAAAAGGACGCTGCTACTGGCTGAAAGTATATGACGTACCCGAAGGCGCAAAAACATCAAAAGGACGTGCAATACAAAATGTTATAAACATCGAACCGGACGATAAGGTGATGGCGTACATAAACGTTAAAACCCTCGCCGATGAAGAATATATAAACAACCACTACATAGTGCTGTGTACCAAGGGCGCAACAATTAAAAAAACCCGACTTGCCGAATATTCCCATCCACGTACAACAGGTATCAACGCCATTACTATCAAAGACAATGATGAACTTTTGGAGGCTAGCCTGACCAACGGCACGAATGAAATCGTGATGGCGGCAAAAGGAGGTAAAGCGGTAAGATTCAACGAATCGGATGTTAGACCTATAGGACGTACAGGCTCAGGCGTAAGAGGTATGAGAATTGACAAAGGAGATGAAATCATAGGAATGATTTGCGCTCAGGACACAAATGCGCAGGTATTGGTCGTGTCCGAAAACGGTTATGGAAAACGTTCCGATATAAACGATTACAGAATAGTAAGACGTGGAGGAAAAGGAGTAAAAACCCTGAATATAACAAACAAAACCGGCAAACTGATCGCCATAAAAAATGTGAGCGAAGAAAACGATTTGATGATAATCAACAAATCGGGATTAATAATCCGCTTGGCGGTATCGGAGATAAATGTCCTGAAAAGAGCTACTCAGGGAGTGATTTTAATAAAACTGAAAGAAAAAGATTCGATAGCGGCAGTTATTCAGGTTGGAAAAAGCGAAGAAAAACCCGATGAAAATGCCGACGAATTTGTCAGCGTAAATGATAATGTGCAAAATACGGAATCGGAAAACAATTAAATATTAAATAAATAAACAAATTAAATGAATTATTAAATTTTATTGCCATGAAAAAGTTATTAATTGCAGTATTCTTACTTACAGGAGTATGTACGAATGTAACATTTTCTCAGAAATTTGAGAAAAAAATCGCAGCAAGCGATAAAAGTATTGCCGACCCCAAAAAGGGCGCTAATCCTAAAACCTGGATTTCGCGCGGCGAATTATTCTACGAAATTGCCAATGCTCCCACATCCGATTTGGTGGTGGGAATGGACGAAGCTACCTATAATACGGTGATGGCGACCAGCGGCATTGACGAAAAAGTAACCGCAACAACCGAAAAAATAGGTGAAGAAACTTTCACCGTCCATAATTTTTCGGACAAAAAAATCTATTTTACAAAAGGCATAATAATGTTTTGGGATATTTTTAAATATGAGGTCACCGACCCGTTTCAAAAATCTTACGAATCTTATGCAAAAGCTAAAAGTTTGGATACCGAAAATAAAAATTCCAAAAAATTGTCGGTAAACATGAAACAGCTGGCAACGTTTGCAAAAAGCGAGGCATTTAATAAATATCATTTGAACAAATATGCCGAAGCCGTAACTTTGTTTAAACTTGCTTTGGACTGTTTTTCAGACCCCTTAGTTAATGAAGTGGACTCGTTACTCTATTATTTCACAGGAGTCATAGCAGGCGAAATTGAAGATTATGCTACGGCAGAAAAATATCTGCGCAAAGCAATAGAAATCGGCTATACCGAAAACGGCGACGCTTATGCCTCTCTTGGAAAAGCGCTTACTGCCGCAGGAAAATCCGACGAAGGAAGAGCCGTACTGGAAAAAGGAATTACTGTTAATCCCGAAAATCAACAGTTGATATTTAATTTAATCAATAACTATATGGCAACAGGAAAAGATCCTAAAGATATTATTCCGCTGATCGATAAAGCCATAGAAAAAGAACCCAATAACGCAAGTTTATATTCGGTAGAAGGTCAGCTGTACGATAAAATAGGCGACGCTGAAAATGCAGCTAAATATTTTAAAAAAGCTATAGAAATTGATTCTACCTACTTCTTTGGTTATTACGGATTAGGTATCCTCTATTTCAATACGGGGGCTAAATACAGCGAACAGGCTACAAACGAAAAAGATAATACAGAATATGAAAGATTGTTGAAACTTTCGGATGAACAGCTTAAATTGGCATTGCCGTATCTCGAAAAATCGTTTCAACTGAATAGCAGCGAAAAATCAATACTTCAGGCTTTAAAAGATATTAATTTCCGCTTCAGAAACGAAAATGATACATATAAACAAAATGCCGAAAAATATACAAAATTGCTGGAAGAATAAACTTCGACGAATTGCGTAAGTATCGGCAATATCGGAAAATTACTCATATCGGTTTCCGCCGGAAAATGACTATTCTAAATGAATAGTCTTTTCCGGCGGTTACTTTATCTACGAATTTCTTTTATCCACGTTTTTTTATCCACGTTTTTTTATCCACGTTTTTTTTATCCACGTTTTTTTTATCCACGAATTACACGAATTACACGAAATTTATTCACGAATTAATACGAATTACACGAATTAAATCCTGCGGATTTTTGCGAATTACACGAATTTAATCCTGCGGATTTTTAAATTACACGAATTTAAATCCTGCGGATTTTTACGAATTAACACGAATTAAATCCTGCGGATTTTTAAATTACACGAATTTAATCCTGCGGATTTTTACGAATTACACGAATTTTTCGACTTTAATCGAATCACACAAATCTTCAAAATTCCATTTTGTAGCTGACATTGGGGATAATGATAGCTTCCCGTTCCGGTTCCGTTTTGCCGGTTTTGAAGTTATACCGGTGTCCGTAGAAATCCCTGTATCCGGTTACGTTCAGTACTTTGACGGCAAATTCGTGCGATTTGCGGCGTTTGTTGATTTTGTAGCTCAGGGTGAAATGACCGAGCAGAGCAGGCGATAATTGCTTCGAATAGGGATTCGCCTCATCATATACCGCCTCATGCTGCGATGCGGAAGCCGTTTCGTCGACGGGAGAATATCTGTCGCCTCCCTGACAGGTGAGTTTCATGTTGGCGTTCAGGATATTTTGCTTGCCGCTTA
>JAISRS010000227.1 GCA_031273485.1 Prevotellaceae bacterium | reverse complement strand
GTTTTGTCCCACGCAAAATTAGATTCTATATAAGCAATTGCAGATACGAGAGAACCCACAGAATCCAGCTTTTTTATTGCCTCGGAGTATAAATCGGAATCTCCTCCAAAAAGTTCCTTGATAAATCTAAATCTGTCATTTATACCGATGGCTTTTTGCAGGCTCGATACAGGTGTGGATATTTGATTGACGAGATCGTTTGTTTCAAAATTTTCGTACAAAACTTTTTTAGAGCCTATGTAACTGTCGATAAGCGCTCCCTGACTTTCTTTTTCTACAGGAGTTGCTGTTACGGGCTTTGGCGCTTCCTTTCGCTCAACAGGCTGCGGCACAAATTCTCTGACATTTTCCCGAATAACCGGTTCGGCTTGCCAGGCAGTTTGTTGTTGTGACGTAACAGTAGGCGTTGCTGTTGGTTGCTGCTGTTGCTGCTGCTGTTGTTGCCGCTGCAATTGTTGCTGTAATTGCTGCTGTTGCTGTTGCAATTGTTGCTGTAATTGCTGCTGCTGTTGTTGCAATTGTTGTTGTAATTGCTGCTGCTGATATTGTTGTTGCTGTTGCAATTGTTGTTGCTGCTGTAATTGCGGTTGTAATTGCTGCTGTTGCTGCTGTTGCTGCTGTAATTGCTGCTGCTGATATTGTTGTTGCTGTTGCAATTGTTGCTGCTGCTGTAATTGCGGTTGTAATTGCTGCTGTTGTTGCTGTAATTGCTGCTGTTGTAATTGCTGCTGCTGCTGTAATTGCTGTTGTTGCTGTAATTGCTGCTGTTGTTGTAAGGCTTCCAGCAGTTTTTTTGCAGCTAGCATTTCTTCATCTTTTTTACGTTTTTCGTCTTGCCAATTTTGCAATTCCTGTTCTAATCGTTTTCTTTCGTCCTCCAATTGTTGTTTCAATAAATTGATGTCATCCTGAATATTTGAAACGCTTGGAGGCGTGCGTGTTTCTTGAGGCGCAGGTTCCCATTCTATTATGGGTTTGTCGGAATACGCATTACTTTGTTGTTGAAAGATAAACTCTTCCGAAACGGTATCTGTTTTATCATCACTTTTTTCTACAGCGTTTTCATTTGAAACAATTTCTGTAGAAGTATCTTCAATAAGATCATTTTCAGTAATTACGTCCGGCGTTGGTTCTATATTTACAGGAACATTTTCATGGACGATATTTTTATTAGTTGTTTCGGATACGGCGCTTTGTGTAACCACAGGCTCTTCCGAAATGACCCTTTCCGGCGCAGCTTTTTCCGGAACGATGTTTTCCGAAATGACCCTTTCCGGCACAGCTTTTTCCGGAACGATGTTTTCCGAAATGACTTTTCCGGAGAGATTATTGTCCGAAGGAGTTTGTATTATTTGTTCGGAAACGGTGTCAATTCTTTCGGTTGTAACTTCCTTTTTTTCTTCTTTTTCGACATTTATTACAGTCGTGTCATCCGATGTTTTTTTGTCTTCCGAAATTTCTTTTTTATCAGATGTGTTTTCCATAAAATATACGGTCATTGTTGCCGTATTCAGCATTTCAATAAGGCGTTTACGTGTGATGTCGGGCATTTCTCCCAAATCGTTACAATTTTCCAGTATTCCAATTATACGTTCTAATGTCTTTATTACAGATGCTATAGATTTTTTATCTACCATAACTTCAAAGTATTTAAATTATTTAACTTGCAACTATTCAATACAGAATATATTATAATAATGGTGCAAAGGTAATTAAATTCCAATTAATTGTTCTCTGTTGTTAAATTATTTTGCATAAAATAACAAACAATCCTCCGATTTATTTATGTAGCAAACTGATTTTATGCAATATGGGAAAACATGTACGGTTAAAAAATATTATATAGTCCAATAGATATTAAGGTTAGGATGTAAGACAAAACTCCTGTCATCCGCTATTTCGTGCTGCGCTTGCCTTCGACTCGCTTGTACGGAAGCCCCTGACCCTAAAAAAGGGTAGGGCAACTTTATGAATTATGAATTATCTTTGGACTATCCCTAAGCCGGACAAGCCGGAACCAAAAGAGGTGGTGAATTTGACTGCGTCGAACTTACGTTTCAAATTGTCACATGGAAACCTCTAAAAACTGCTTTTTCGGCGTTCAATGTTAATTTTATTAATTTTTAAATCCTAATTTACAATGGGTAAACTCCGGTTTAAAAATCTCGCCTGCCTTGAAAAATCAAGTTTTTAGAAGTTCCCACATGTATGTCGTGTAAAAATCTCGCAGGGACGGCACTTCCTTAACTTGACGGTTATAGAGGGGGCATCGTTAAAAAAAGTTCATCGTTTAAAAATTTTATATACATTTGCGGGCTTATTGTTATAAGCGATAAAAATTTAGAATGTTGAATTTTAATATATTTAATTAATGCTTGAAGAAATTTTATTTGATAATTCCATCAAAGATTGGGGAATTTCATTATTAATCGTTATTACGGCTGCTGTTGCCTGTAAAATAGTGGTATTGTTTAACAGACATGTTTTAAAGAAACTTGCGGCAAAAAGTAAAAGTCATTTGGACGACATACTGTTTTCGACTTTGGAAAAACCCGCTGTGATGGGTATTATGCTTGCCGCGATATGGGTAGCAAGCATGCGCTTAATCAAAACGGACTCGGCGCATAAGATAATCGAAGACGCTTACCGGATACTTACGGTAATCAACGTCACATGGTTTATCTCTAAATTCGTGAGCGCGCTCATCGACGAATACGGAGAAAAAAACTTTAACAACCGGCTGCTTCCGCTGCTGAAACGCGGAGTGTTGATACTGATCTGGGCAATAGGCATCGTGACAGCCTTGCACAATGTGGGAATACAGGTTGCAACCCTTCTTGGCGGATTGGGCATTGGCGGCGTGGCTGTTGCTCTGGCTGCTCAGGATTCCATAAAAAATATCTTCGGAGGAATAACTATCTTCACCGACAGACCTTTCAGTATAGGAGATCTTATACAGTTCGACAGCTACGAGGGAACGGTGCAGGATATCGGATTGAGAAGCACGCGCATCCTGACCTACGAAAAACGCATGGTGACGGTGCCTAATTATAAATTGACGGATGCTTCGGTTGTGAATATTTCGGCAGAACCGCAAAGGAGAGTTCTGATAAAATTGGGACTGACGTATGACACCACTCCGCAAAAAATGCAGGAAGCAATAGAACTGCTGAAAAATCTTCCGCAAGCGGTGGAAGAGATTGACAACGAAACAATAGTTTCGTTTTCCGAATTTGGAGAATCGGCATTAATCATCACCTATATATATTATATCAAGAAGCCCATCAATGCGTATGAAACCAATTCAAAAGTCAATTTTGAAATCCTCAACAGATTCAACAACGCCGGTCTAAACTTTGCATTCCCGACGCAAACCATTTATCTTAACAGTTAATAAAATGGGAATAGAGGTATTGACAACCTTTGCAAAAGAAATAATCATAAAATCCTCAAACCGGATTTCGGTTTATTGTCGATTTAAATTAATCTTGCAACAAAATAAATGCTGATACCCTTCAACAAAATCCGAAGTTTATTTGTTGTTAATTCCGTATGAATAATGAAAAAAAAATTTTAATCCATATAACAAAATGAAAAGAATATTATTTTTAGCAATCACTGCCTGCATCTTTCTGGCAGCATGTACATCACGCCAGTCATGTCAGCAGTCATGTCACGATAAAGGCGTGATAAAAACAGCCGTTCCTGTTCGTCCTTCGGGTCAAACAGATGCGCTGCAACTCAAAACTACCCCCCTGCCAACGGTTCGCGTTGCGTTCATAGGCTTGGGAATGCGCGGTCCGGGCGCCGTAGAACGTATGACCCATATCGCGGGCGTTGAAATTGTTGCATTATGCGACGTTGAAGAAAAAAACACAAAAAAAGTAAACAAACGTCTGGAAGAAAAAGGACTGCCGAAAGCGCAGGAATTTTTTGGCGACACCGCCGTGTGGCGCAAAGTAACCGCTTTGCCGAATGTTGACCTCGTGTATGTTGCCACCGACTGGGTGTCACATGCCAGGATCGGCGTTCAGGCAATGAAAGACGGCAAGCATGTAGTCATTGAAGTCCCGGCAGCCGTATCCATGGACGAAATATGGGAGCTGGTGAATACCTCGGAACAAACACGAAAACATTGTATGCAACTCGAAAATTGCGTGTACGATTTCTTTGAACTCACCACACTGAACATGGCTCAACAAGGCTTGCTGGGCGAGGTTATTCACGGCGAAGGCGCATATATCCACACATTGAACGGTCTCTGGAATTCTTACTGGAACGATTGGCGTCTGGATTTCAACCGTAAACACCGTGGAGATGTTTATCCCACACATGGCTTGGGACCTGTTTGCATGGCAATGAACATACATCGGGGCGATAAACTGAATTATCTTGTTTCGATGGATACCAAAGCTGTCGGCATCCCCGCCTTTCTCAAGGAAAAACGGGGCGAAGACGCTAAGGATTTCCGCAACGGCGACCATACCGTAACTCTTATCCGCACGGAAAATCAGAAAACAATCATGATTCAGCATAATGTCACCTCTCCCCGTCCCTACAACCGCCTGTATCAGCTGACGGGAACAAAAGGATTTGTAAATAAATATCCCGTAGAGGGATTTGCCCTGGATTCAAAATTAATCGACCCGGAAATAGCTAAAGATTACCCGAATTTAACAGCCCACGGTTTTATGCCTAACGAAGTTCGACAGGCTTTGATGGAAAAATACCGCCATCCCATAGTGAAGGATATAGAAGAAAAAGCCAAACAGGTCGGAGGACATGGAGGTATGGATTTTATTATGGATTATCGCCTGATTTACTGCCTCCAAAACGGACTTCCTTTAGATATGGATGTGTATGACCTCGCCGAATGGTGCAGCTTGATCCCCTTGACGGAAATATCATTGGATAATAACTCCGCACCGGTTGAAATACCGGATTTTACACGCGGAGCATGGAACAGATTAAACGGAGTGAAATTCGCAGAATAGGAAAGGTTTTATCATGTTATTTATTATTTAACAAACCTTCGGGGAACATAGAACCTCGAAGGTTTTGTTTTAAGGACTTTAAAGTCCTTAAAACTTTTATAGCGACTTGTTTTTATGCTGTTCGCCGCAGCGAAAACCATTTCTCCAACTGTTTTTATGCTGTTGCCGATGGTACGAAACATGTTCCCGATTGTTTTTATACTTCTGACTATAGTGAGAGGCATTTTTCCGATTGTTTTTATACTTCTGACTATGGTATGAAGCATTTTCCCAAAAGTAGAAAGTAGAAAGTATAACACAAAAAGCACAAAGTATTTATTTTTGCGTTCTTTGTGTTAAAACATTTCTTTACGAAACAGCAATTTGAAACGTCGGTTCTACTGAATCAAATACACCTCTCTTTGATTCCGGTTTAGGAAACGAAATACCCACTGAAACGAAATACCCCCTCGTTAAGAAACAAGGGGGTATAAAGGAGTTCATTGTTTACAGTTTACAGATCACCGTTTTTTACGACCTTCAATTTATCGTCTTTCATTAAATAAAGTTGTCGATTATCCAATAGCCTCACATTATGTTTTATTCTGGGTTCGGGCACGATGAGCTGCGTGTGTCCGACATATTGGATGATGTTACTGTCAAAAGGTTCTTTTTCGTCGTCATATTCAAAAATATGCGCCCACAGCGGACTGCCGAAATCGTCCCATCCGCCGCGTTCTCCCGAAACCTCAAAAAAAGCGTTTTTGTTTTTAAGAAACAAGCCGTTCAGCTGTGTTTCCAAATCGTCGCCACATTGCAACAGCTCGTTTTTGTGCAATTCGTACCAGCCTTTGGTCACTCCGGCGTGGATAAACAGATACTTATCTATCTTTTTGCAAATTTGAAACAATCCGGCGGTAGCTTCGCCTGTAAAGATAGCATTGTATCTATCGTAATAATCTCTCGAAAATCTGCCCGCCTGAAACTTGTAATCGTAGTAATGGAACTCGTGATTACCGATTAACAAAGTCACACGATCGGGATTTCGCTGTTTAAAATCCACTATCCGCAACAATCCCTGCAAGGCGTCTTCCTGCGTAAAACCCTCCTCCGGATAGGGGTCGGTGTAATCGCCAAGAAATATCACCTCACCGCCGTAATTCAAAGCAGGTTCCCAAAAATATCGTCCGTGAATATCCGGAACAATTAAAATCTCATTCATAATTTTATTTTTTTTAAATTTAACATTATTAAAACTGTCTATTTTTTTATCAGACCTGTTCGTTTCACAATTAACATTTCCTTTAGTCCGCGAACAAGTCGGTGTAATCAAATTTCTTCACATCGAAAAGACCCCTGTCGCAAATCTTCAACTCCGGTATCACAATAAGAGCCATGAAAGACAGCGTCATAAACGGAGCGGTAAGCGCCGACCCCATTTGTTTGGCTTTTCGATTTATTCTTTCGTAATCGTCTGCCACCTCGTCAATTCCCCTGTTGCTGATAATTCCGGCAATCGGCAAAGGCAAAATGTCCGTAACCCCGCCGGAACAGACGGCAATGCCGCCGGATATTTCAACAAGGGCGTTGATACACCGGATTATCGACTCGTCGTCCGTGCCGACGGCTATCAGATTGTGGCTGTCGTGAGCAACCGTCCCGGCTATAGCTCCCTGTTTTAAGCCGAAACCCTTGATAAAACCTACAGTAGGCTTTGAATCGGGAATATAACGGTTCAAAACAACCGCTTTCAGAATATCTTCGTCTGTGGATGAAACTATTTCATAGCCCGAAACTGTTGCCGAAACCGTTGGTTTCACAATAATATTTTCGGTGAACAATTCTTTATCAATCGCTTTTATCACTCTAATATCCCTCCCCGTCGCTTCCACGCGGATGTCTTCGGTTTTAAGCGGCGAGGCATGAAAATTATTTTTAATTT
>JAISRS010000209.1 GCA_031273485.1 Prevotellaceae bacterium | reverse complement strand
TGAATTTTCCTATGCTACAGAACATCTGTCTTATGATGCGCTCATTCTGACACTAAATAAAACAATTGATGTTCTGCAAAAATACCAACAAATTGGTTTGCCAATTGG
Organism: Prevotellaceae bacterium; assembly: GCA_031273485.1. Lineage (GTDB taxonomy): Bacteria > Bacteroidota > Bacteroidia > Bacteroidales > UBA932 > JAIRLF01. The sequence goes on along the minus strand of JAISRS010000209.1, from coordinate 4,579 downwards.
TTATGGCAGGGCTTGGTCTGAATGTATCCTTTGGTGCAAAGAAAAACTGGATATAGTTTGGAAAGATCGTGGGCAATGGCCTGGGCTTGGTAATGTTTTGCAAGCAGCGGGTTTACATTTTGGTCAGGATATAGCTGCCGCTATTCGCGCAAAAATCGACGATGATGAACTTTGGGAAAAACTACCCGATGCCCTTGCCAATCTTACAGATTATTTGCCCGATGGTCTGAAAGACATCAAAATCACAAAGACCGAATATAGAACGTGGAAATTGATGAATTATGAAATGCGTTTACCATATTTAAAACTTTTATCTAAAATAAATCTTTCCTTAGATCAGGCAATGCTTGCACTTGATCCTCGTAATATTCTTACAAATAGAGACAAACCTCATTATGCCGATTATCTTTCTAATATTAAAGAAATCAAAAATAATGAGATACAGGCAAATCCATATTTGTTATATGAGCAAACCCGTTTATTTGAAGACAAATATCGCTTCAGTATTGGACAGCTTGATGTCGCAATGTTCCCTTCGCCAGTAATCGGTGGCGAGCCGGTTATTGAAGACGCAGACGATGAGCGGCGTCTTCGGGCAATTATAATATCAATACTTGAAGGTGCCGCTCAAAATGGTAATACTCTTATGACTGGAGAGGATATTGTAAAGCAAGTAAATATATTCAGATCGGACGTGAAATTAGATTTGGATATTTCTCGAATGACAATTGAAGTTTTCGAAGATTTTTTTAATAAAGAATTTTCAAGAGTAGATGCCATTTCTGCTGATGACAAAAATATTATTGCCTATCAGCTCAATCGTTTTGCGGAGAATAAAGCCATTGACAATGTAATCAGGAGTTTTATTCTATCCGGGATAGAAACTGATATTCCAATAGAGGAAAAGTGGGTGGAATACCTCAACTCTGCCTTAAAAGAATATAAAAAAGGTCAACAGGAAGATAAATCTCGTGATGAAAAGCTCAAAGCCATTAAAATTATGGCAAAATCAAAAATAAGTGTTTTAACTGGCGGTGCCGGTACAGGTAAAACAACCACACTTGCCGCATTATGCCTTTCACCGAGAATACAGGAGAATGGTATAATAATTCTTGCGCCCACAGGGAAAGCCCGTGTTGTGCTTGATACAAAACTCCGTGAAGCCAATGTAACTTGTCAAAAGGCATATACATTATTTCAATTCCTGCAAAAAACTAATCATTGTGATTATAAAACCTATAAATATTATCTTTCAGGAAAAATAAGTAGTGAAGTAATCGGGGCAACTGTTATCATCGATGAATGTTCAATGTTAACAGAGGAAATGCTGGGTGCGCTAACAGAAACTGTTGCATTTGCAAAACGGGTCATTTTCGTTGGAGACCCAAACCAATTACCGCCAATAGGTGCTGGTAAACCTTTTTTTGACCTTGTGGAGTATTTACAAGAAAAATGTCCGCAAAGACTGGCAAGATTAATCATTTCTAATAGGCAAAAGTCCAATAAAGGTGAGCGTCTTGATGTGGAACTAGCCAAAATGTTTACTTTTGACCAGTCTAATGAAGTTGGGGATGATATTTTTCAGCGTTTATCCAGGGATAAGACCAATATTGAATTTGTAAAATTTGATAACGATATTGGATTGAATAATGTCCTTTTGAAAACTGTTTCACAAGCTGCCAAAATGTCCAATGTAGAAGACATTTTAGGATTTGATAAATCTTTAGGCGGCACCATAAATGATAAATGGATGAATTTTGATGATGTCAGCAAAGTTGATAGCTGGCAAATTCTCTCACCGTATAGAAATGATGCTACTATTGGATCATTAACATTGAATCGCCTTATCCATGAAAAATATCGAACAAATAGTAAAGATGATAAATTGCGGTGGTGGACAAAGAAAGTTCTTGGTAATGACGGTATCATATACGGTGATAAAGTAATAAATATTAAGAATCAATTTAAACAGAGCTACCCAAAGGGAGAAGGCTTGGATTATGTTGCAAATGGTGAAATTGGTCTTGTTAATAAAATAGAGGATGATAGTCACAGACTGATTTTTTCTTCGCAACCTGATGGCATGTATTATTTCCCTTCAAAAATCACTGATAACGAATCTGATTTAGAACTTGCCTATGCACTAACAGTTCATAAAGCTCAGGGTTCAGGTTTTGAAACAACAATCCTTATAATAAATGAATCCGCAGATGGAGTCCCCGCTTTTATCTCTCGTGAAATGATATATACAGCATTAACACGGCAAGCTAACAAAATTTATATCATATACAATAAAGAACCTTCAGAAATAAATAAATATTCAGATGCGCTTTTTTCAAATCTTGCACTTCGCCTAACCAATTTATTTGACACCCCAATTATTCGAAAATATAAAGATAGGATTTATTCTAATAAACTTATTCATATAACCCGATCCGGTGAACCTGTCCGTTCAAAATCCGAAGTGATAATTTATAATGAACTGGACAATGCTAAAGTACCGTTCAAGTATGAAAAGCTGCTTATTCTTCCAAATGGGAAACCTTATTCACCAGATTTCACAATTTACGGAAAAGATGGAACAATTAAAAAATACTGGGAGCACCTTGGTATGCTATCTGACTCTGAATATAGTAGAAAACAAGAAATAAAATTAGCTGATTATGCAGAATTTGGAATATCTGTAACTATTGGAAACCTAATTATCACCAAAGATGAAAGTAATAGGAGCATAGATAGTTCAAAAATTGCAGGTATTGTAAAGTCACTGAAGGAGAATATATAAACTATGAATTATAGCCTCTTTGGGTTGTTTTCTCCATCGTGTGTTAAAACTTGGGGGCAAGTTTATCTCTCTTGCGGGGGATAACACCCCAATGTCGCCCAAAAAACAGGAAAAATTGCGAAACAATATTTTAAAATCATTAAATCCCGCTTACAGGGCTTACCGTCCTGCTGTGGTATAGCCGCCCGGTTCGCCAGTCTGTCCAGGGGTGGTGAAGGGGGAAACAATCAAGGCGCAATCCGGCAAAGCCGCTGCAACTCTAGCCCCATCCGGTTTCTAATCGTGCCCAAGGTCACGCCGGAATTTTCTGTCAGTGCTGCCATTATTCAGTATGTCCGGCTATGAAATTTGTTGTAAATGTCAAAATTCCTTCCCGGTCTTGTTTCTTACAAGGTTGATTTTCAGGGTACAGTCCAAGGCTACCGCAATCCCCAGCAGCTCCTTTTCAGAAAAATTATCCCGCTTTATTAAGAATGGAAACCCAACGCCGAAGCGGTTACACCCTTTCAGGAAATCTTACAGCAGATTATAAACCTTGATGACGCTCCGCCGCTGTATAGCGATATAAACCCCATGGGGGTATCTAAATACCTTTTTTGCCGGAAAATACATCCAGGCCCTGCTGCGGTTTCGTTTCAGGAGCGCCGAGCCCTGGTAAGAAGGCCCTGTTTTCTGCCATGATTGCGCGGTTTCTTTCCCGTTCTTCCGCTGTGATAACCGGGTGGGCCGTAAACCACGCCGATTCACCGGCAGACCGTTTCTGGTCAGTTCCATCAGGGTCTCTATACCCTTCACCCCCCCCTGGAAATGCGGCAGTCCTGTTCGAGCATGACAAGGGTAAAATACCCGCGCCGCCTTTCGGAAAATCTTGCGCTGCCGTTTTACCCAGTCAGGAACATCAACCAGCCGGCAAATATCCTCATCAGGAAACCATGTGCAGCCCGCCGCGCCTTTATCCCTGGGACAGAGCGGCGCGGAACAGCCGTCAAAATATCTGCAATCTTTATTCGTGTCAATCAAACTCTTTGTCATACCGTCCTCCGTCAACAAGTACGATCCGTCAAGAGAAGCGCCGAATAATCAAAATCCTGGCACATCAAATCCTCTGGTGAGATGATACCTACCGAAAAGGCAACTCGTAAAATCCCAACCCTATTACGTTTCCCGAATTTCAGGCGAATAGAGCAAAGGTGGTTGTCAACCGTTTTGACACTTATCCCAAGGCAGTCCGCTATCTCTTGGCGTCCTTTCTCCTTCGCAACATAACGGCAAACTTCGACCTCCTGCGGGGTCAGATGCGGAGGGATGCCCGCCAGCCGGTTACGCTCCCGCACTTCCCGCAAAGTTTTTTCGGAAACATTGTCATAGCCGTCAAAGATGTTTTTCATTTTACGTTGGACAAGATCAGGCTTTTCCCTCAGAGAGATGAAACTGTCAGCGCCCCGCCAGAGAAAGCGGCGTTTGTCCTCTCTCGGCAGGGACGCGACAGAAAACAGAACTACCCGCAGCCGGGGATTTTCTTTGTGAATACGATCAAGGCAGCCGATAGTCCGTTCACTGAAAAAATCAACCTCGATAAAAGCAATAGCCATTCTTCGTTTTTCCACCAACAAGAAAAAATCCTGTTCCGTCCCTGCGTGTCTGATAGCATAGCGATTTTCCTCATAAGGCTTGATCCTGAAATCTATACAAAATGTATACCTACGGCTATAATTCCTTATCCTGTATAGAATTAAGTAAATTTTACGTAGGTATACCAAAGTATACCTACATTTGCCCTAATCTGCTTTAAAA
>JAISRS010000205.1 GCA_031273485.1 Prevotellaceae bacterium | reverse complement strand
CAAACTTCCAAATGCCATCTGCAAACTTCCAAATGCCATCTGCAAACTTCCAAATGCCATCTGCAAACCTCCAAATGCCATCTGCAAACTTCCAAATGCCATCTGCAAACTTCCAAATGCCATCTGTCAACTTCCAAATGCCATCTGTCAACCTCCAAATGCCATCTGCAACTTTTAAAGGCTAAATCTTATTTTGAGGCGCTATGGATGAAGTTCCCTCTGTTCGGCGCGGGACGCTACGCCGAAACTAAAAGCGAAACTCCCGCTTCGCACTAAGGCGGGTCTGCAAGCTGGAAGCCTGCTTTTAGCTCCGGCGTAGCGAGACGCTACGCCGAACGCGTGGATTTGCCGTTTAAAACGTTTTTTGCCTAATCCTGCGTGCAGGTTTGCCGCATTAAGGGTCTTTAAGGGTCTTTAAGGACTATAAGGACATTAAGGACTTTAAGGACCTTAAAGACCTTAAAGACCTTACCCCTCCTTAAACAGCGGCAATCCTTTTCCTGTTTTTCGTTTTCGGCAAAAAAATATTCGCTTTTTATCCTAAGACAACTAACCACTTATAAAAATATTCTACAATTGTAAATAAAATAGACACACTCTATATTAAATAATATTTAATTTTGCGGCGTTTTTAATTCAATTAATAAAATAAAAAGAACAATGTCAAAAAATACGTTTATTATAGCGCTGTGTATCGTTGCAGCCGAACGTTCTTATGCCGGGGACATCACCCTGATGTGCGAAACCCGAAATCCGGTCACAGGCGAAGTCATACGAAAACCCGCGGTGATAGACCCCGCAAAAACCGCCGTGATTGTTATCGACATGTGGAACTCACACTGGTGCATGACCGCCTCGGAACGCGTCGCTGCGATGGTTCCGCGAATGAATCAGGCGCTGACCGTTGCACGAGAACTTGGGATGCAAATCATCTGGAATCCAAGCGACGTAGTAACCGCCTATTCCGGTTATCCGCAATACGAAAAAGCCATTGCGGTGAAACATCGGAAAACGCCACAGGCTCGCGACGGATCAATTGCCGTAAAATTCACCGCTCCGGGCGGACGCTGTATGTGCGGACCGGGATTTCACTGTCACGTCAACTACGGCTGGGACGGCATGAATCCCGACCTGCTCATCGGCGACGATGACCTGATTTCATCCTCAACCGACGAAATATACACACTCCTCACCGAACGGGAAATCACCGGAATCATCTACATGGGCGTCCACACCAACGTATGCGTGTTCGGCAAACCCGGAGCAATGTCCGACATGTGGAAAGCCGGTTTCGACTGTATGCTCGCCCGCGACCTCAACGACGCATTCACCGCCTACGACCCCGACAAAGGCTATACGCCCGACAAGGGAACAACCGAAATCGACGAAAACCTCCAAATGGCAGGCATCCCCAATATCAACATGGGTGAAGAATTTCAAAAAGCCGGATTATGGAAACACGACGCCCCGGTTGATTTCGTACGATTCACCCCCTGGGGAAAGCCGGATCGTCCATATCTCATGGACAGTACAACAACAGTGACGCTCACGGCGCCCTGGCTCGAAAACGCCGAAATACGCTATACCACCGACGGAAGCGAACCGACGTCAAAATCGACCCTCTACGTCAATCCGCTAAACATCGCGGAAACAACCACCCTGCGCGCCGCCGCCTTCCGCAAAGGCAAACAGGTCAGCCTGCCGTCGCTTTCATATTTCTCCAAAATGCCTTCGCAAACGCCGCCAAAACCCGACGTCTATCTGGAAGACCTGAACTATATCACCAACGCCTATCTGAAAAGAGTAGCCTTCTGTTTATGGTATCCCCAGAAATGGAAATCATTTGAAGAAAAACCCCTTCGGGTATGCGGAAAAACATACGCTCACGGAATGGGATTCCGCGCGCCCTCGTCGGTGCAATACGACCTCAAACCGGAATACAAACGATTTGTGGCTTTGGCAGGAATTGACGAAAATCTGTTATTGCAAAACAACGGACGCTTCCTCGCTATCCACAGCAGCGTAGTATTCAGCGTATTTATCGACGGCGTAAAAATGGCAGAAAGCCCCGTGATGCGCATGTCGCACGAACCCTGGCGTTTCGACCTGGCGATACCCGAAGGTAGTCGCCGCATCAATATAATATGTATGGACGCCGGCAGCAGGAGCTTGCTCGATTACGGAAACTGGGTGGACGCAGGATTTATCACAAAATAAAACAAAAAAGCACAGCGTTTTCGTTCCAACAGAGCGAAAACGCTGCGCCAAACAAAAAGCATCGTATAACTATTAATTTTCAAAATAAATATTCATGAAACATAAAATCTTTATCACCTTAATCATCCTGTCGGCATGTTTGCCGATTTCATGCAAAAACGCCTCCGTCGGAACTGCCGACGAGCCTGTTAAGGCTTATAATATCGACTACAACTGGGGCGAAGGCGGCGCCCACGGATTTGCCCGTCCGGGACTGTGGGCTGACGCTAATCCTGCAGAACATGTAAACTGGTACGAAGCGCTGGGATGCAACGTAATTCAATCATTCGCCGTATCGTGCAACGGATACGCATGGTACAAAAACGGCATCATCCCCGAACAGCCCGGACTGAAATACGACTTCCTGACCGAACAGGTGCGACTTGCACGAAAAAAGAACATAAAAGTCATAGGATACTTCTGCGTAGGCGCTAACAATAAATGGGAAGAAGACCATCCCGACCTCTGCTATCGAATGAACGGACAGCAGATTCCACTGACGCAGCAATATCTCAACTACCTGTGCGCCTCCATCGAAGACGCCATCAAAAAAACAGACATCGACGGAATCATGCTTGACTGGTTCTACAACCCCGGCGGCGGACGCGACCCTCTGCCGCCATTGAGATGGCTCGCTTGCGAACAGGACATGTATAGCGAACTTATGGGCAAAGATTTCCCCGGCAAAGACCGTATCGCCCCCGACGACGAACTCGTTTTCCGTCAAAAAGCTATCGGACGCGCCTGGACACAAATCCGCGAAACTGCCAAACGAACCAAGCCCCAATGTATCATCTGGCTCACGGCTTACGAAGTGAACAGCAAGGAATACGAGGGAAATACCCTGCTGAAGGAAATCGACTGGCTGATGAACGAAGCCGGCGACATCGAACGCACGCAGGCAATGCGGACAATCGCCGGACAGCATACGAAATTCATCACCTGCCTTGCCGGCTGGAACGGGCAAAATCCCATGGAAACAGTCCCCGCAGCCATTGCGCAGAAAACAGGACTTTACGGATTCACCAAACCCGCGTCCGGCTCAATGATGCCACCCGTAGATCACTATCTCTCAATGTCAATCGACACGCTCAAAGGCGATGCGCTGAATATAGCCGTGCTGGCGCGCACTTTCAACAACCTGCCTCTCCATTACGTAAAACCGTCGAAAAAGTAAGATAAAATCAGTTGCATTTTAATGACGATTATAACAACAAGATGATACGACATATCTCATTTGATTTATGGTTGACTCTCATCAAATCAAATCCCTTGTTCAAAAAGCGAAGGGCGGAATTGATTGCCGATACATACAATCCCAAAGGTTTAAATATTTCGCAAATAGAAATACTGATTAAAAGAAAGGATAAAATTTTTGACAGATACAATGAAATGAAAGGGACAAAAATCCCTGCAAAGGAGATGTATCTTAACATATTGACAGACCTTGGCAGCGTCCCTCGCAATGTCGCTGCCGACCATGCCGAACGCCTGACCCGTCAGGCAAACGAGCTGTTTATCGAATATCCGCCGCTATTGCTCAACGACAATATTCCACACATCCTGAATCAACTGAACAGTGAAAATAAAATACTGAATATCGGCAGCAACACAGGATTCGTCGAGGGTCAAACTTTAAGGAAAGCGCTGATGAAATTAAACGTGTTTCATCTTTTTTCATTCTGTGTTTTCTCCGATGAAGTGAAAACCTCAAAACCCTCGCCGCTTTTTTTTCAACAAATCTACGACAACATCCATGTATCGAAAAATCAGGTGTTGCACATCGGCGACAATCCCAAAACGGATTACCGGGGAGCTGTCCGTTTCGGATTCGACGCATTATTAATAACCGATACCAATTATACTCTAAATGACATCAAAACAAAACTCTGAAAGAGAAATAATTCATTTCTCCCTGCACCATGTCGATTCATCGGATAAATTTGATTTTCTTCCCGACGAATATTCCAAATTCAAATACGGAGCCGACAATATTGCCCAGAAATTCGGATACGCCCTGGCGGATAAATTTATCGCCGACTGCCTTTCCAAATCCTGCGACGGCAGTAGGATTGTGATTGTGCCGAGCGCCTATTCGCATATTCCCACAGCTTCTTTTTTTATGAAACACTATTTTGCCGACAAACTCAACGCCTATCTTTTCGATAATAAATATCCGATTACGGAAGAAACAAAAATGCACCGTACAGTCACATACCGCGAAGACTACGGAGAGATGTCCGCCGCCGACCGCTACAAACTCATCAAAGGCGATAAATTCCATATCGACAGTAAATTTATCGGAAATAAAACGCTACTGTTCCTCGACGATATAAAAATCACCGGAACACACGAGCGGATAATTCTCAACATGCTGAACAGCCATAATATCTATAACAAATGTTATATGCTGTATTTTGCCGAATTAGTCAACAGCGACATACCTCCGAATATTGAAAACCGCTTGAATAATTTTTATGTCAAAAACATGGAACAGATAGATCATATCATCAAAAACGAACGCTTCCGCTTCAACACTCGCGTTGTTAAATTCATACTTAACAGCGCTGACGACAGTTTTGACAGATTCATCGAAAAACAAAGCAACGATTTCATTCTCGAATTATATTATAACGCCATAGGAAACGAATATTTTAAATTCCCCTCATATCTCAATAATCTTGAGAAATTAAGAACTGTCGCAGGCTAAGTCACAGCGTCCGTTACCTGCTGTTCCACGCACGGATTACAAATCAGCACAAGCGGCAGCCGGAAAATAAAAACCGGGCAGATAAAAAAAATAAAAGACAGATGAATTCTATCTCTATAGAAATGAAACTAAAAAACGGAGAAATGTACTCCATCTCCGGAGAGATGAAACTAAAAAACTGGGAAAAAAAGATA
>JAISRS010000555.1 GCA_031273485.1 Prevotellaceae bacterium | reverse complement strand
TAAATAGTGGCTACAAAGCCGTCTTTCATCGTAAATTCCGGCGCCGGTAAACCGTAATCCATGCAGAGGCGTACCATGTCCTGAATTCCGGTGCCCATCTTTTCAATATATTTGGCATAGTAAAGCGTTTCGGCAATAAGCGGATTTCGTGGGTACGAGGCGTGGTCGTGCTTCAGCATTTCAATGGTTAACGCCGGCGGCAATTGCCCGGGGTTGCGGATCTCAAGGCGGTCTGCAAACAGCATCACCTGAACGCTTCCCGTACTGTCGTAATCACGATGCGCAACGGCATTCACAATGGCTTCCTCTATCACTTTCGGCGGTATTTCATAGGCTGTCGGGGCTACAGCGCCATGGTTACGCAGTTTTTTATTACATAATCGTTCATCGTTGTGCGCAAATCACATGGTTTCTGTAAACATTCATTGCGGACTTTTTCACTTCTGCAAGTGCCGACAAATTTTGGAAACAGCGATGAAAGTGAGTTTACAAGGCATACTTTCACATTTTTCAAATATCTTTCACCTGCCAATACCCGCCCTTATCGGGTCCAATGCGTTCAATCCGATTGAGTTGTTTTAATTTTGCCAAGCGTTCATTAATTGTAGAAATTGCTTTATGGGCGTTACTTGCAAGCTCATGGACAGTAATATACTTATTTTCAGCAATTAATTTCAATATCAATTGATCTATATCATCTGTTTTTGTAGTTTTCAATCCGGTTTTCAATCCGGTTTTCAATCCGGTTTTCCGGTTGGTTTTCGACACAACTACTTTAAATCCATTGTATTCATTGAAAAAGTTAACTTTGCAACCACCGTGTTCTTCGCAGGCATTCATAATTCGCCGGATGCCCGAACCGTATTTTTCAACCAAGCCGATTTCCTTAAACATCAAATTGACTTGCTTGTTTCTGGATTGTGATGTGTAATTATCTGACAATAATTGTTCTACGGTGATATTATCAAGCAATCCTCCCGGATTAAAAAACACTATCCTGTCATCAAATATTTTAATAATAGAATCGCCAGATCTGCAATAGTCGCGATGGACAATCATATTCAGTACAATTTCACGTATCGCTTCTTCGGGATAGTCATAGCGCTCTTCGCGTTGCGGGTTGCCCGTGATGATGTATTCCACCATAAAATGTTTGCGCAGAAAAGCCATTATTTGCTCTACTTCGGTAAACAAGTCGCTGTGGAACGACACGGAGTCAATGATTTTTGTGGGGCTTTTGAAGCGCCCTGCCTGAACGCCTGTCAGTGCGGTAAATTCTTTGACAAACAGCAGAAACGCTGCTTTGGTAATGCGACCACCGCGTAGCAGTTCGTACTTTTGCAACATCCGCAGAGGGTCGTTCTCATCAGCTAATTGCGCGTTTTTTTTGGCAAAGGCAACGACTTTTTCCAGCGAAATATCGTTCAGCGAATGTTGATCATCGATGTAGTAATCCCAACAGCTGTTAAATGTTTGCAGATAAATATTTGAAATCTCGCTCAGGCTTAGTCGATGATTACTGTTTTTGATCCTTTTGAAATAACGACCGGCGGCAGCAACGGGTTTTATCGGAAATTCCTTCACGGACATTGCGATGATGATTTTTCCGTCAATCGTTATTTCTTCCACATCGGGAATTAGAGTGGGTTCGGTTTTGGTTTTCACCTCATTGATCCATTGCTGTACGGTTTCCGTACCTGTGGACACACCTTTAACGCTACCGGTATCCGAAACGCCGATATATACCACGCCGCCTTTGGTATTGGAAAACGCCACCAAAGTATTGATGGTTTCCACGTTGAAAGAGGTTTTAAACTCTACGTGCAATGCAAACCCTCGCCCTGTTGCAGTATTTCTTTAACTGTCGGCATAATGTATCCGTTCTTCTATTGAGATTCAAAGTTGCCTGATATTTTTTTGCAAAAGTACGAATTATTCCGACACAAATGTGATATTATCTGTTTGGTATTTTAGCTTTTATGCCGTAAGCATTCATTCAGGATTTGATTATTTAGGTATCCTCGCCCTTTGTCAAAAAACCATCCCCACTTATTAAAATACTTGATAGCAGAACAAATGTGAAAGAATAATAATCTAAAATTGCTGTAAGAACCTTTTTCGTAATGATGTATAACCGAAACTATTGGATAAAACGCCGTTTGTGATACTGCATGTATACGCCGGCATAAATCATAATCTTCCAAATACATAAAATACCGGTCATCAAAGATTCCGATTTTTTTTAGAACATCCGCTCTTAAAAGCATAAAACATCCAGACAAAGAAGGAACACCAAAATGTACTTGTGAATAATCTATGTCCTGTAATTCGTATATTTTTTCACGTTTTTTTGCCCTGGGCATAAAGAATAAAAAACGGCGAAAAATTAAATCGGCCGGCGTTGGAAGCAATTTACATAAATATTGAATATCCCCATTAGGATACAGCACTTTAGGCATTACCAAACCAATATCCTGATGATTGTTCATAAACTTCACTAATTTTTCTATCGTTCCCTTTTCAAATGCAATGTCGGGATTGAGTACCAAATGATATTTTGCACCTTGTTTAATTGATTCTTTTATAGCAATGTTATGTGCAGCGCCATAACCTACGTTTCCCTGCCCATGCATGTAAATAATTTTAGAAGATAGCCCGCTTGCAAATTCTCGTAATTTATCGGTAGGGGAATTATCTATTATATAGATAAACTTGACATTACTATTAGATGTACAATTTATTACAGTATGTAAATCCTCCTTACTATTTTTATAGATTACTATTGAAGCATTAATCATATTTATTTTATACAATGAATTACTTTCTTAGATATTCCTTTTTCCGTATGCTCAGTGATATATACGGACTTGAATCCACTACTTTCCAATCTTTGTACAATATCAAGACCGTAATTTCTAAATGCGAGGATTCCTTTACTTCGTAAGTGATCACCATGATATTCGGGAGGTAAAACATGAACAATTTGTCCATTTTCTATATAACATCTTTCTATTGTCATTGGATTGTCGGATAGTGGGACTGTAAAAACGAAATATCCATTGTGTTTTAATATCCCGCGCATTTCCTTAAACGCCTGTTTGTCATCACTTACATGTTCAAATACCTCCGTACACGTTACCAAATCAAAAAAATTATCAGCAAATGTAGTTGCCTGAACATCCTGACAAATAATACCATCTTTCTCCCCCCCCCCGGGACATCATCAAAGTACTCGGAAAAGCTCAATTTTCTAAATCTTTTATTCAAATATCGAAAAATAGCTCCGTGCGCAGAAAACTCATGAACTTCACTATCAGGTGACAAATCTATCGTATCAAGCACTTTTCCCATTGCACGATGGATAAATGTTGAACGACATCTGACACATCTATATCCAAACGCACCAGGATATAATTGAACGACATACGAACCGCATAAATTGCATTTTTTCATAATTTTAATCTAACATTGATTTATAAATATTTAAATAACGTTCTCCCATTATTTCAACAGTATAATTGCGAATAGACCGATTATACGCTTTTTCTCCTTTTGTTACCCTATTTTTATATGCTTCTTCTATGGCTTTTTGTAAAGATTTTGCATCGTTGAGCGAAAAAAACGTTACTTCTTCTTCCGAGAAAATTTCGTGAAATGTACTAATATCCGAACACACACATGAACGTTTCAGTAATGTAGCTTCAATCACTGCTAAGCCGAATCCCTCAGAGATGGATGGCATGGCGTAAACATCATAAAACGGCAGGTAGGATACGGCATTTTTCTTAAACCCTAAAAAGTAACATCTATTTGCTACTCCCAATTTATTCGCTAATTTCATTAGATTATTCTTTTCTTTTCCGTCTCCTACTATGACAAATGCATATTCAGGAAGACAAGAAAGATTTTCTATAATATGATGTAATCCTTTACGTTTAGTTAATATGGCATTAGCCCCAATAATTTTAAAATTCTTTTCTCGAAGTTTAACTATTAGTTGCAGGTCACTATCTTCAATTATTCCAGTTGCAGGTAATGACATCCCGTTATATATGTATGTTAACTTATTTGCCGGCACATATTGTTCATAATAATCATCTATCATCGTTTGGGTTAACACAACAACTTTATCGTGGCTTCTGATAAAAAGCAGCCAAACCCATCGAAATATTATAGAAACAAGAAAATTATAATCGTATTGCAAGCCTGTTCTAATATCGCAATGTATAGTCGATATGGTTTTCCCTCTAATGTTCTTACGATTTTTCCATATATATTTATTGGGACGATACATGTGGCTGTGGATTATATCATATTGGTCAAAATCTATTTTGTCGATAAAATTTATTCTATGTACCGGACAGGCAAAATCTACTTCGACGATATCATCAAAATAATAGACATCCACACCGTCCACCTTATTACATATATAAGAAACAATATCTTTAGCCACTAAAATGGGTCCCTTTTGTGCTAATGATGGAAGAATAATTGCGATTTTCATTTCTGTATTAATTCAGTTAATATTTTGTAATATAGAGAAATATTTTTATCCCAATTATAATTTTCTTTGATAAGACGAAGAGCATTATCACTTATTTTGTTTCTTAACTCAATATTATTAAGTAATTTGTCTATAGCGCTAATCTGTTCTTCTTTACTATCAGCTAAAAGAAAATGAACTCCGTGAATAAGACCTTTTATCCCACTAATACCTACAGAAGAAGAAATCACAGGTATTCCACAAGCCATTGCTTCAAGTACTTTATTTTTTATTCCAGCGCCATAAAGTAAAGGACAAATAAACACTTCGCATCTATTGTACCATTCAGCAATATTTTCTACAAAACCGGTAATGAAGATATTGGAATTTGTTTTGAACTGTGGTGGATTTCTCCCCACAATATACAACTTTGTATTGAGGCCATTTGTATTTATTACCGGAAAAAGTTTTTCTGCTATATATTTTGCAGTATCTGCATTGGGCTTATATTCAAAATTTCCGGAAAAAAGTAAGGAACCTGATTCTTTTTCTACTGTCGGATTTTGAAAAAACATACTTGTATCTATTCCAAGTGTAATATTTTGTATATTTTGATGATTGGAAAATTTCCCGATATGTTTTGCATCTACAGATGAAACGAAATTTACACAAGAGGCTTGTTCTAATAATTTCTTTTCGTATGCCTTATAAAGGTGTATTTTTAATTTATTTTTTATATTTTTTTCTTTTTCATAAAAACTCTCACAAAGCATAGAGTAAGAATCTATTGCGTTTAAAAAAATCGGTGGGAGATTTTTTATATATGCTAATTCCGAAATCATAGTAAGCGGACAAGCATATATTAGGTCATAGTTGTTTTTTTTTAGTAACTGCATAAAAATCCTATGCAGATATTGATTCTTTATCAAAGGTCTTCCCCAAAAATATACAGAAATAAGATTAACTAATTTTCCAAATTTTGTTTCACTTTTTTTGACGACAAAGATATTTTTTAACGAAGATGATTCTTTTTTTAGCATTTGTTCACTTTCCTTATTTTCTTTATCAATGCTGATTAAATCTATCTCCACTCCATTTATCGCTTTTGTTAGTAGCCTGTAATTTACAAGCGAAAATCCATTTTTGTGGACAGGATACGGTAACTCTGATGTGATAAATAATATTTTCATTTTTTTATTTGTTACTGTATTTCATCATATAAAAAGAGGCCAACCATTGATAGGTTGGCAAGAATTGGGTTCATTGTTGTTTGGTTTTAGGAGAATTTATTTGTTTTTTAGCGGATAGTAATTTAACGACTAAAATGAAAACGAAGAAAGATAGTAATATAAACCCAAAAAGAGCATATTCACTACCCACGCCGCTTAGTACGGGATATATCATAAATAAAAAAGCAATTTCGTTGGCAAAAGGGGTATCAAATCTTCGTGCAATTTTAAATGCGCATATTACAAGCATAATAATTGTCAGTAAATTTACCCACAAAAGCCAAGGTGATTTATAAGAAGAAATCAGCAAAATACCCGGTACACCGCACATAAATCCCACATTTTTGGAACTTGAGCCACCCGCTTCTATTATCATTTTTTCCGGACGGGTACCGGGCATCATTGATTCTCCTACAACGGCAGATGCCGCCATCTTTTGGTAATAAGAACCATCCAGCTCATGTATATGCCTTTTAAAGTAGTCGCTATTTTGCATAATAAAGCAATAGTTTCCAAAAGTTGAAAGACGTCCGCAAAGCTTTCCTGTAATGAGATCCTCTTTTTCAATCCTATAGTCATCACGCAAAGAACTTCTTAGGCTATACATTTTCTGGACCAAGAAAGGAGAGAAAATAGAAATAATAATAATTAATAACCATCTTCTTTTTACAAATCGGAAAATATTCGCATAATACTTAAGAATAAAAACCAGCGCCAGGCAAAGAAAAACACCTAACCCTGCCCGCAGAATGCCTAATATCACCATCATGGTGGCGATTATCAGTATATGGGACTTGTTATTGGATAGTAAAATAAATACCATCCCCAAATAAAGCAATGGAAATCTATTAAGGACAATAATAAAAGATTTAATCAGGGTTGGTGCCTGATATGCGGGGGCTCCCATTTTCCCCACGCCATATAACAATGTTACTGTTGTACTCGCAAAGAAAACAAAATACAGAAATTGTTTAAAAAAATGAACAGGTATCTCTATTTTTTTTATGTTTGCTGGTTTCTTCTTAAAATGTTTATATATTATCCAAAGCCCAATGTAGGGAAGCAGGGAAATAATATAGTTGAAAAATAGTTGACTTTGAGATAACGCTACTTTTGTTCTCAAAAAGTCCCCATTATACCTGTTATAATACAACGCATAACCATAAGATATTGTTGTTAATAAGATAAACAACAATATAATAAATCTGGTGGCGCAATATGCATCATCTTTATTTGTCGTCATAAAAATGATATCTTTTAAGAAAACACATTACTACCTCTGCATTTGATTGGATAGATACATCGTATGGCATTTTTCTATGATTGAGTTTATATTTCCGAAGTATCCGTCCTGCAATCTTTTTATACACGAATAATATAAACTCAATATACTTCAAAAGATTAAACCGTGCATACCTGAATAATAACGGGAACATCTTATAGACTAACTTTTTTTCATTAACAAGAATGGCAGCATAGTAGGGTATAAAATTAATTCTCTTATTGGAATCAAAAGATTGTAAAACTTCGTATGCGGACTGCACAGTGATAGATCCTGCAGTCCAATAACAAGGGATGTTTTTATTCCAAGTTTCTACGATTGTTGGGGGAAGAATAGATACATCCTCTAATTTAGCATACAAAATCTTCTTAGCCTCCAAACCGGCGGCACTATTTTTACTTCCACCAAAAATACTTACAGGAAAATTCATGTAATAATAATAATCTAAAACTAATGCTACAGAAACACTAAACGCCATATCCGGGCATGAACCGATAAGATATACACCGGTTTTAGTCTTTATTTTTTCCAAAACAGACCTCTTAGTAAGACCATGATAAACTCTCGGCAAATCATAATAATAATCAGAGCCATTTCGTAAAACTTCATCTAATTTTTTCTTTGCATCTTTTTTTTGTAAGACCGTGTCTATCTTTTGCGACATCCACAGGGCTTTCTTTCGATGGTAGTAGTTCTCCAATACAAATTCTATACTTTCCCACCAATAATAACCAGGATAATAAGTAATATTTTCAATATCCTTTTCTTTCATCATATTCACTATATCTAAAACATAGGGAGATACAAAATCATCGTCGCCGATAAATATAATATATTCACCATAGCTGTTTTCAAACGCGCGATTCGTATTTTCTGTTATGGAAATAGTTTGACTTTCATAGAAATATTTAATCCGTGAATCTTTCTGTTGCTCAAGCCATTCCATAGCTTCTCGATTGTTATTGGAGTTGTCTTGTATAATAATTTCATATTCTGCACCTTGAATATTATCAATAAACGCATTTACCACAGGTATCAGCGTTTCATATCTATTCTTAGTGGGTATTATAATGGACAATAAGGGTTGCATAACACGTATATAAATTAAATAGATTTATATTTTAATTAGATTTCTAATTCGATAAAATACTTTCTCTTCCGGAAATTTTCTATTGAACATCAGGGCACAAATTATCACCCCTATAACTCCGAAAATAGCGCAATACCCCAATACATACCAATTGTGCGGCAATTTGTAGGTTATGAAATATAATAATCCCGACAAAATTAAAAGCGCGAAAAACGGCTTTAGCGTATCCTCCAAAAGCCATGTATGAAAATAGCCAGGGGCAAATTTTTTGAAAATCAAATACCCTAATACAAAAAAAGTAACAAATGACATCACTAACCAAGGGATGCCTGCGCCGATAATGCCTAATATTTGTATCAGTAAAAATATAGCCGGCACTAAGAATAATATAGAAAAAATTCCCACTAAAACATTCGTTTTAGTATGCCCATTAGCTATTCCTAAATAGAATGGCATCAATGGTAATGCCTGAAAAAGAGAACCCAAACAAAGAATACGGGCAACTTGTGTAACCGAAGCAACCAACTCCGTGTTTCGTGTCCAAAGAAATAAAATATCGGGCATGTAAATAATCAATGCAAGCACGACAATAGAAGCAATGACGGTGATTATAAAATTTGTTTTACGAAACAAATAAAGCATTTCCTTTTGTTTTCCTCCTGATATTAATCCGGTCAATTTTGGTAAAATAGCAATACCAATAGGCGTTACAATCATTAATGGCGCTTGTGCAATGGTACTTGCCAAGGTATAATATCCAAATTCCGATAAAGCAAATACGTTACTGGTAATTAATTTATCGGCTTGCATCAATACGGCAGACAGCATCGACATGATCATCATGCCAACAGCATACCGCCATACATCTGCCAGAATTTGTTTGGAGAAATGTGTTTTCTCTGTCGTCTTTACCTGTTTCTTTACAATATTTCGGAGAACCAACAAGTATATCACATTTATACCTATTGTCCATCCGAAATAAGTGTCTAATGTGGGAAAAAAATATAATGGCCACAACAAAAAGCCGGAACGAAATAGACTCCACACAATTTGTAGGCTATTTGTCAATACCTGTTTTTGTAATCCCAATAATCCTCCTTGATACAGGGAACAAGGAAGTTGAAAGGCAATACAAACGCCTATCATCTTAACATATCTTACAGCATCCTCAACAGGAATATTTTCAACATCTAACCAGTTTTTAGTAATTATGGGCGACAATACCCAAAAGAATAATATAACAACCAAGCAAATAAAACAATAGATAACTTCTATGGAAGTTAATAAGTTCGCTTTATAGGAAAACGTTCTGTCTGTCCGTGCAAATTCCCTATTTAGCGTGGCTGTTAAACCGGCGTCGGCAAAGGCCATCATCCCCAGCAGCACCGTGAAGAAGCTGACGATCCCGTAGGCCTCGCTACCCAATAATTTCAGGTAGAAAGGCACGAAAATGAACACGGAGAGGAAGCTCCATGTTCGGCCGACGTAGTTGGCAATAATATTTTTTTTAGTCGTTGTCATGGCTGACGGTTTATTTTCCAATACCCGCCCTTGTCGGGACCAACCCTTTCGAACAAGCCTTTGGCTTTGAGTTTGGCAATATTATTCTGCACTGCGGTTTCCGATATTGTAAGTTGACCCGCTAATTTCGGTATCGTCACAAACTTATTTCCCCGCATAATTTTCATAATTCTTTGCTGACTTTCACCCAACTTTTCACCCAACCCTTCCTTTATTTTCTCCACAGTCTTTTCTACTTCCTGTAACGGATAGGCGGTCACCCTAAAACCATGCTGAAAGTTCTCGAACACAGGCTTGGGACAACCGTAACGTTCTAACAGCGATGTTACGCGCCGTATCCCGGTTCCGTAGCGCTCTATCCATGTTATTTCTTTAAATACCTTGGCGATTAATTTGTTTCGGCAGCTGGAAACATAGGCGCCGTTTCGTAAATCTTCTTCGGTTATGCTGTCGGGCAAGCGACCGGGATTAAAGAATTCGATCCGGTCATTAAAGATTTTTATTGAAGACTCACCGTGATGTGAGTAGTCCCTGTGTACAATCATATTCATCACGATTTCCCGCAGGGCGTCCAGCGGGTAGTCCCACCGTTCTTCCCGGGCAGGATTCTCCGTGATGATAAACGCCTTTGTTGATGTGCTTCCGTACAAATGCCAATACTTCCTCTACCTCGGTAATCAAATCCGTGGCAACGGTAATGCCGTCTTTAATGGTAATCTCATTCTGAAACCGCCCCATTTCAATGGTCGAAAAGACCGATTCGTTTTTCATCAGCAACAGAAACGCCGCATAGGTTAACCTTCCCTCGCGCAGCAGCTCCATTTTCGTCAAAAACTCCAGCACGTTATTGTCAATGGGGACTTCCCTCTTCTTATTATACATGGCGATAATCCGCAACGCTTTGTCTTCGGAGATATCCGAGATGTGATGGTTGGCGTCCAAGTAGTAATCCCAGCTGCTGTTGAAGGTTTGCATGTGCATGTTCACGATGTCATTCAGGTTCAGCAAATGGTTGGAGGCGCCCGTTCGCTTGTAGTATTTTCCTTTTACGGATACGGGCTTAACGGGAAATTCCTCCGCCGATAAAACGATTACGCTTTTGCCCTCTTTCAGGTCAATGCTGCTTACTTCCGGCACAATAGCCGGTTCGGTTTTACCTTTGATTTCGTTTATCCATTGCGTCAGGGTTTCTTTGCCGGTCGACACACCCGTTATTTTCCCCTCATCGTTTACGCCCACATACACGCTCCCGCCCTTATGGTTGGCGAACGCAACCAAAGTCTCTATGCATTCCATATTGAAGGTGGTTTTAAACTCCACCGTTTCGGATTCCCTGGCGGGTATGCGAGGTTTTGTGCTCATCAAAACACGTCTCCTAATAATTTTATCGTACTAAAAGCGCCGTTGTACACATATAAGTGGATGTTCTCATTTAATACATTCCCCTGCTTATCGCAAGCTTTCTGCTCAAACTTTTCCCACGCCACGCTTTCATAAAACCGGCACAGGGGGGCTTTACACAGCAGCATTCCCACGGTGTGGTGCGTCTTCAAGTACCAGTTCGCGCTCCACATCAACACCGCGCCAAGGCCTGTGCGCCGAAAAGCCTTGTCTACGCACACGTTCCCGACGCCTAAGACGTGCTTTTCAACAGCGTTTAAAACGGTGCGGTGTACTAAATTAAGGTATGCCATAAGCCGGCTTTCACCGTAAATCAGGAGGTGGATATCCTGTGGCTGTATGTTGCTTTCTATCCACCGCAGCTGGTCTTCCACCGTATAGTCCCAATGCTGCTTTTTCAGCAGCACGATTTGCTCCATCTCCGACTCTGTAAGGTTCCGGTGTAAAATAAACTTTGTATGTAAATGCTGCGACTGCATGTTATTCTATTAATTTGTTTTGTCCACCCACCACCCGCAGGGCAGCGCCAGAAATTTCGAGTAGAAGGCCTGCATGCCGGGCAGCGTGACGTGCGGGCCGAAGACGCTGTAGAACGTGTTGGGGAGGTGCACGCCGGAGGCGGCATAGCTCTTGTCTCGGAAATATGTCAGTACCTTGATTTTATTCTCACATAATGTTCCAAAAACCCAATAGCTCGGTTCAATGTCCTTGGTATTGAGGGGTTTTATCGGCAATTGTTTTTTTGTAAGTTCTTCTTGCCATCTGGTGGCATTTTGTTGTTGTTTTAGGAATAATCCAGGCAAGTCTTGCATCTGGCAATATCCTATGTAGCTGCTCACTTCATTCAAGGTTACACCATAACCGTGCATGGGGACATCACTTTTGGGGTTTATTTCCCCTAACGTATCGCGGAAAGTTGCTCTATCCACACCCAAATCCCGTGCCCGTACGGCTTTTTCATATAAACTACGCTCTTTAAATATCATGCCTCCACCATCAATAGTATTGGGCAATCGAACGGTTTGAAAGGAAAAAATAGTAATATCGGTGTTCAAATTTCCTAATATCCGATTTTTATATTTTGATCCAAATGCCTCTATACAATCATCAATAACCACAATACCATGTCTTTTCCCTATAGTATTAATCTCGTCAATATAACCGGGGTAACTGCAATGGTGGTTGTGAAAAATTATTTTTGTGCGAGGGGTTATTTTACTTTCTATGCTATCGGGGCATAATGTCCCTCGCGACGGATCTACATCTGCCCATACTACTTTTGCGCCAAATGTAGCAAGAGGCTGTGTGGAAGCTAAACAACTTTGGGGAGAGGCAATAATTTCATCACCGGATTTAATGCCTAAGGTGGAAAGTACTACCTGAATAGTTGCCGTAAACGAATTGACAACAAGGACATCTTCTTTGCATCCGATAAAATCTTTTAGCGATTGCTCAAATTTTCGTCCCCATTTTCCATACGCTAAAGCTCCGGAATGTAGAATAGTATTTACTTCCGGCAAGTTTTCGGGCATATATGGTTTATACAGTGGTATCATTACTTTACCAGCCTTTTTGTATTGTTTCAACAATCTTTTCTCTATCCTCTTTCGTTATCCACCATCCGCAGGGAATATGTACCATTTTTTTATAAAACTCATCTAATTGAGGAAGTTCTATTTTTGATTCTGCAAAAATGCTGTGGCGGTCGTTTCGGAGATGCAACTCCGATGCTGTAATACCATTCGCCTCCATCACTTTAATAAAATCGCTTCGCCTATCCACTTTCATAGTGTAAAGCCAATATGAAGACTCCGTATTGGGATAATAGTGCAACGTCTCTACGCCGGGAATATTCTTCAAGGCATTGTCGTAAAATTTACCATTATCAATGTATTTAGCAACTATCTCTTTGATATGACGCATTTGCACCAATCCGATGGTTGCGTTTACATTATTCATGTGATACTTATAGCCTGCTTCCGTTATATCATTTTCCAATCGCGCTTTTGTTTTATCTAATCCAAACCATCGTTTTAACCGTCCTTTATCGAAAGCACTTTTATCTTTGACGCAAAGAAATCCGCCATCAACAGTGGTCATGTGTTTGATAGCCTGTAAAGAAAAAACAGTATATGAAGCATTCGAGCCGATTGGTTTTTTATTGTATCTGCTTCCTAATGCATGGGCGGCATCTTCAATTAGCGGGATATTATACTCTGCTGCTATTTTGTTAAATTCATCAAGATTACAAACCATACCGGCATAATGTACCAGCATAATGGCTTTTGTCCGATGAGATATTTTTTCTCGAACAGATTTCGGATCCAGGAGTCCTGTTTGTATATCAACATCACCCCAAACAACTTTTGCACCAGTTAATTTAATTGCGACATTTGTGGGTTCTGCTGTTAAAGCAGTACTTATCACCTCATCGCCTTTTCCTACCCCTGCTAACATCAGGGCAATATGAAGCGCCGCTGTTCCGGAATTTAAGGATAAGCTATAGGGATTTGAAACATACTCGCCAAACTTTTGTTCAAATGCATATACATATTCACCTTCAGCAACATATCCACCATAAATAACCTTTTCAAGTTCTGGCATTAACTCTTTTGCCGGCGGAAAGAATGATTTAACAAGAGGTATCATAAAACATTTCTCCTAAAATATAAGTCTTCAAATGTAATAATTGGAATATTGTTAAATTCGTTTCTTTTTGTTTGTAGGTAATTATTATTCATAATTATAACAACTGCCCTCGATCCCTCTACCCGTTTAAATTCATTAGGAGAAATAATCCTATGCCCAGTCACTCCGACAAACATTCCTTGTTTTTCCGGATCATCATCTATCAAATACGATATATATTCTTTTTCAGGGTCAAATAAATTTACAAAAGTAACACCTTTTGCAGCAGCTCCAAATACTGCTATCATTACATCACTTTTCTTTAATTCTTGTAGTCTTAAAATAATGCCGTCGAGGATATCTTTTCGAGTGTTTCTGAAGTCGTGACACAATTTTAATATTTTTGTCACATTTTGGTATAAATTTATATTGATTTTTTTATGCGTTTTTTTCGCAATGATTTTTAAGTTTTGATTCTCAAATTCGGGTAATGCTTCAATAATTTCAAAGCCAACAAGCATTAGTACTCTTGCTATTGACGTGAGTGTCCAATATGAACAATGCTCGTAAAAAAAATCGTAAATAACATTATTTTTTAATATCCATTCTGCATCTGGCATTTCTAAGAACAACAGACCTCCATCTTTTATATTATATGTTATGTCCTCTAAAAATTCAATCGGAGTTGAGATATGTTCTATAACATGCCTACAAATGACTATATCTGGTTTTAATTCACATGATTTATTATAATATTTTTGATAGAATTTTAAGTTTTCTATGTTATCTACACCATTCAGTACATAACTTGTATCAAAACCATATATTTGACAATTGCACTTTTTTGCTATTTTTTTGCAAAAATAACCATTTCCACAACCTGCCTCTATAATGGTATTTCCAGGTAATATGTACTTGCCTATTAACCAGTCGACTTGCTGGTCACAATAATATTCTTTAGCGGACACTAAATTAACATTGTAATTCCCTGCCGAATAATCTACCTTATTCGCGTCAAATGCCTTATTAAAAATAAAACCATCATTATCGCACTCAATATCCAATATCCCCGTATCAGCACTTTTTGCGAGAAGTTCATTTTCATAGTACCGCATTTGATTAACCGGTACATTTAATTGTCGAAATATTTGCATAATAATCTCTTTTATCACCTTAATTTTTTCATTTTAATTCCTTTTGAACATAATCTAACGTCAATAACAATCGCTTCAATCTTTCTACATCCAAGCGCTCTGTGTTATCAGAATTATATTCTTCACCAGTTAAATGCGGCAAATCCTTTTGCACATACTTTGTATAGTTCAAATCTCTAAAGTCCGCGGGGATTCTGTAAAAATCCCCCATATCAATAGCTTTTGACATCTCTTCTTTCCCGCATAACGTTTCATACATCTTCTCTCCATGGCGAGGTCCGATAATTTTTATTTCATTATTGGCATTAAAAAGTTCCTTGAGTGCTACGGCTAAATCCATGATGGTAGCAGCAGGAGCTTTTTGTACGAATATATCTCCGGGTTGTGCATTGGTAAATGCAAACAAGACAAGGTTTACGGAATCTGTTAATGACATCATGAATCGTGTCATTTCAGGTTCTGTTATCGTCAAAGGCACCCCATCCTTTATTTGTTTAATGAAAAGCGGAATAATAGATCCTCTTGAGCACATTACATTACCATAGCGAGTAGCACAAAACACACCACCATTTGCTTTTACTTTAGGTTCCCGTGCTTTCGATATTGTTAATTTTTCCATTAAGGCTTTAGTCATCCCCATTGTATTGATTGGATAAACAGCTTTATCGGTACTCAAGACAACAACTCGTTTTACATTGTTACGTGCGGCAGTCTCTAAAACATTTTCCGCACCCAGAATATTAGTTTTTATTGCCTGTAAAGGATAAAATTCGCAGGATGGTACTTGTTTTAATGCCGCTGCATGAAACACAAAATCGACCTCACGCATAGCGGCATTAATGCTATCAAAATCGCGCACATTGCCAATGATAAAATTTAATTTATCATTTTTCAATTCAATCCGCATATCTTCCTGCTTTTTTTCGTCTCGGCTAAAAATACGGATTTCTTTTAACCCGGAATTAAGAAAATGTTTCAGAACGGCATTTCCAAAGGATCCTGTTCCTCCTGTAATCATTAAAATTTTATCTTTGAACATATATTGTTTATTTTGTGATTTTTTGTCATTATTTATTCGCTGTCTCCATAATCACATCATCAAATCAAATGAATAAATGGGGGTTTGTATGTTGTCTGTCATTTCTATTGATGTGGCAATTTTCCAATAATTAATCCCCGTTGTGAGCATGGCAAAGAAGGAAATTTTTTGTACAATTTTTTAAATGATTTTTTGTATTGCTGTGTGGGGATGAATTTCAGTATCATACACTATAATGTTTTTAAAACATCATCCATTGATTCATATCCCCTTGTACCGTTCACCGCAATGTCTGCCGCCATTGCTT
>JAISRS010000524.1 GCA_031273485.1 Prevotellaceae bacterium | reverse complement strand
GTTTGGAGAGTGGTAGATACTTATAAAGCGTCATTCGACATAGACAGCAAGTCGAAAAGCACCAACAACTCAACGTCCGGAGCAATAAACGAAAGAATGAGGGTGTACGAAGATTTTGTAACGGTGCAAAGCGATGCAGCCCTGCGACTGGTCGCCGGAATGTATGCCTACGATAATTCGGAAAATGAGGATGAAAAACTTACTTTACGTTCGGGCGGTGAGGATATTAATGAAATTCTTGAAAAACAGTTGAACGAACGTTTGTCAATTGCAGGAATAGAAGTTATTGAAGCGCGTGTAAACTATCTGGCTTATGCTCCGGAGATTGCAGCCGTAATGCTTCGTCGTCAGCAAGCCGACGCAATTATTAGCGCACGCGAAAAAATTGTGGACGGCGCTGTTGGAATGGTAAAACATGCTTTAACAAAACTGTCGGAAGAGAAAATCATCGAACTGGACGACGACAAAAAAGCTGCAATGGTATCCAATTTGTTAGTGGTGCTTTGCAGTGACGAACATGCTCAACCAATAGTGAATACGGGAACTTTATATAATTAGGGAATCTCTAAAAACTGTTTTTTCGGCGTTCAATGTCAATTTTATTGCTTTTTAAATCCTCATTTACAATTGGTAAATTCCGGTTTAAAAATCTTGTTCGCCCTGAAAAATCAAGTTTTTAGAAGTTCCCATTAACAGAAAGAAAATATATTTTCAGGTATATTCAGAAAAATTATTTGAAAATAATTTATGCCGAAAGAAAACGAAAAAGAAAAAAAGAGTAAAAGTTTCATATTACGCATCGACGTTGATACGATGGATGCTATTGAAAAATGGGCAAGCGACGAATTTCGCAGCGTTAATGGACAAATATTATATCTGCTCGATCAGGCGCTGAAAAAAAATCATCGCTTGCCTAAAAATAAAAAATCCGATATGTGATTTTTGGTCACCGAATTATTTTGGTCACCGAATTAACCAAATTAAAAATCCGACGGAATCCGTCGGATTTTTACGAATTTTTAATTCACGAATTACACGAATTTTTCTTTATCGCCGAAATCTTTGCTGCGAAGGCAAAATCATGTTAATCCGCAAATTACTCGCTTCCCATTTGACGTTTATCCTTTTCCGTTTATGGTTTTATCCTGTTTGCTCAGCTTATCACGCTGATAATCCGTCTGCACTTTCGGCTTGTCGCCGGTTGCCTTTTCTTTTTTCTTTTCCTTTTTTCTTTCTTTACCTTTCATAAAACTTTTTTTTGAGAATTAATATTAGAGAATTTTCAGTGTACCCTTTATTTTTGTACAACATTGAAACAAATGAAACAATTTTTCTTTTTGAGGCAGGGGAAAAATACCGACTACCGAAAAGATTTTGTTTATTTGCGGCGTAAAGGTAATATCTTTTTCCATACTTCATGCGATTTTTTAATAAAAGGGCTAAATCTTATTTTGAGGCGCTATGGAGGGAGTTCCCTTCATTCGGCGTAGCCGTCACATCCTATAGCCTCACAAAAAGATTTAGCCGTGTTTTGCCAAGAAAACGGAAAGTAGCTGTACGTTTGTAACGTTGTAAACGTTCGGCAATTTCCCCCTCATTTCCTAACGATGGGGCGCAAAGCGCGGAAATCATCGTTCATCGTTTATAGTTCATCGTTCCCTACTCGCTTTTCACCACTTCCGCCGGATTCAGTCTTGCCACCCGCAGTATCCGGAAGATGATTGTGGCGAAAATCAGCGCCGTTACCATGAGATATATGATAATAAATATGCCGATGTTTACGGATATTCGTTCGGTATAATTTTCCAGCCACCTGTTGCTGTAATGGTATATCAGCGGAAAAGCGACCGCGCAGGCAAACGTCCAGATGACGATATATTTTTTGCCGAACAGTATGATGATGTCCCACAGTCCGGCGCCGTTGATTTTGCGGATGGCGACTTCCTTGCGGCGTTTTTCGGTATTCATCGCCACTGCCGAAAAGATGCTCAGCAGTCCGAGTATTATCGAAACCATGCAAAATATGTTTACGGTTAAAAGTATGACTTCTTCGTTTGTGAATGTATTGTTCAAATCGCTGTGTACGTTCGACAGGTTCACTTCGTAGTAGTCGGGAAGGTGCTGTTTGAGGCAATCGCGTATAAATGCCATGGCTTCCTGCCTTTTGACCGGCACGACTTTTATATATATTGCAGCATGTTCCACTACGGAAAATGTGTTCCACAGTTTGCGAAAAATGAAGGGATAATCTTTTGCTATGTTGGAAACAGGACCGTTTTTGCGTTTCCCGTCTGCAAATACTCCGTTTGTTCCAAGTACGGGGATACCTTCCACGACTCCCACAATTCTCAATATTTCCTTATACGTGTGTTCCTTGTATTCTTTTCCGTTTATTTTATCGGTTGTGGTGATTGTCACACCTGTTTCAAATGTTTTTCCTATGGGATTTTCACCGTTGTAGAGTTCCGCAAATTTTTTATTTACCACAATATCATTCTTGTCCGAATTGTCGTCGAAAAATTGTCCCTGAAGCAAATTTCCCTTAAACATACCGAAAAACGCTGGAGAGACTTCCATATCGCCTGCCCGCGCATCATTAAATTCACGGTAGGAACGGACGCCGTGCAAATCGGTTATATATTCCGAAACACAAACGTCTTCTATCATGGGCGAAGATTTCAGCGACCGGCAAATGAGGGGTATTTTGTTTCCGAAAAACTCATGATCATTACAGTTGACGGATAAAATATTTTGCTGTTCTTCGGCTGTCATGGTGGTGATGTATGCCGATTTGAGATTGCCGACCTGCAACCGGATGATAAACGCGGCGGACATGAATATGGACAGTATCAGCAACTGAAAAAAAAGAAGTGTCAGGCGGACGGGGTTTTTTCCGCCTTTCGGCGCGGCAAAGACTGTCGTGATAAATCTCATTCTGTAAATCATCCGTGAAGGGATGATGCATATCAGCGAAAATATCAGCAGTCCGTACAAGGTATATTCCAGCATCTGAATCCTGATTTTTTCGGGAATAAGCGTAGCTCTGATGGAATTGACGGCTGCACGCCGGACGATGTGTTCGTCGAATATCGGCATGAAAATTTCGAGCAGTATGAACGCCGCAAGTACCGACAGCAGGAATCCGACTGCAATTTCCACGTAAAACAGCAGGAATATCTGCCACGCGCTTGCTCCGTTTATTTTTCTGACGCCTCCTTCCTTGAACCGGTTATAGAAATGCGACATCATGAACGAGGTGTAGTTGAACATCGCGGTCAGCAGAATCAGCAGTCCGGTGAAGAATATTCCCGCAAGATACATCAGCCCTTTGCTGCTGTGTACTACCGAAAATGCGTTGCTTAACGGACGAAATTCCGTCGAGCGCATATCGTTTACCCACTCGCCGACGAAGAATTGTTTATTGTATCGAAGCATTTTTCGGGAGAGAGAATCCGTCGAAACGCCTTTTTTTACAATTACACTGTATTGCCACTGATTTTCATTCTCGTCGTCTGTACGTGCGTAATAACGAAATCCGGTATTTCCTTTTTGCGCCATAAAGGTATTTGTGGGAGGGTCTTTGATTATTGCGGTGATTTGACCGTCGAGCAGGTTTCCCGCAATGTTTGTGTTTGCGACGCCGTCCGTAAGTCGTCCGTTAACGATTGATTTTCCAACCAAATCAAAGGGGTTTGCGGACAGTATCCTCGCTTTCGACTCGAACAGGACTATGCTGTTTGGCGCGTCGATGGTTTTCATGCTTCCGGCAAGTATGGGGATTGAGAAAAAGTCGATGGCGGCAGCCGGAAACTCTTCGGAATAAAAGGAAACCGACATTCGTCTGGAGTTGTCTTCTTCACGTGTTATAAATCCCGCTGTTGTCCTGCCGGTTATATTGTAAATGATTTTCTCGAACTCCGGAAAATCGTTAATCAGCGTCTGTTTCGGGACAAACGACGAAAAGGTGTACATCCTGTCCGCCCCCGGATACTGGGTGTCGTACTCTAATTGATAGCGACAGAGATATACCAGCAGGGA
>JAISRS010000427.1 GCA_031273485.1 Prevotellaceae bacterium | reverse complement strand
GTTATTATTAATTCCAATCTGGAGCAAAACCCCGGATGGTAAGTTTAAATCAATTTTAAATGAAAATTAAAGATGAAAAAGTTATATTATATATATTATAGCATCGTATTATTGGCAGGAATCTGTACGGTATCCTGCACGGAAAGTCCCATCGGTCAAACGCCGACGGATTCCGTTCCTCCCGCTCCGCTGTCGAATGTACGGGCGGAAGCGCTGCCCGGCGGAGCAAAAATCACTTACGATTTGCCGCCTAACGAAACCGATATTTCGTATGTTAAAGGAGAATTTCTGTTTCAGGGTCAACCGAAAGTGATTCGCGCTTCGGTTTACGACAATTCTCTGACGGTGGAAGGACTTGGCTCTGTGGAGCCGGTTGAAATCACCCTCTATGTGGTTGATCACAGCACAAACGTTTCGCCTCCGGCGAGCACAACCTTCACGCCCGACGAACCCCCGATTGTAAGTATCTTCAAATCATTAACGATGATACCGGATTTCGGAGGGATAAATATTCGCTGGGACAATCCCCTTGGCATCGAAATAGGCGTAACTCTGTTCGCCGCCGACGACCTCGGAGAACTGGACGAAGGATCGGTGTATTTTACCAACATGAAGGAAGGCGACCACTCTTTTAGAGGATTTGACGCAACGCCGCGAAAATTCGCCGTCCAGATACGCGACAAATGGGGCAATCTCTCCGAAATAAAGGAGGAAACCCTTAGTCCGGCTTTCGAGGAAATGATGGACAAACAAAGAATCTCAGACAATCTGATTATTCTACAGTACGACAACAGCTCGGTCAACGGCAGCGGTCAGTATTTCTACAGAATGTTCGACGGAAACAAACTCAGCACCGGCGGCATGAGCTGGCATTCGGCAGAGAATCATCCCGCAACCGAAAAAGGATTCACCATACCGATACTCTTCACCATTGACCTCGGGGTTGAAGCCACGCTCAGTCGCTTCATCCTCTGGCAGGGCAGATGGGACGAATCGTTCCTGTATTCGCACCATAATCCCAGAATGTTTGAGGTGTGGGGAACAACTGCGCTCGCAACGGGTAAATCCGACGAATACTGGCTGGAAGAATGGAAAAACGACTGGACGCTGTTCGGCGATTTTGAAATCATCAAACCCTCCGGCGCTCCAATGGGCGAAAAAACCGATGAAGACATGTCGGCAGCCAACGCGGGGCACGAATTTTACCTGCCTCTCGAACCGGTGAGATACCTGCGGTTTTCCGTCAAATCCACCTGGATCGGCAATCGTGACAATGTTGTAACTATCCACGAACTGGAATTTCATGGAAATGATGGAATAGATTAATTAACCGTTTTAAAAAAAATGATTTATATGAAAAATATAATTAAATCCTCAATATTATTGCTCGTCTGTCTTATATTTCTCACCGACTGCGAAGACATGAACAGTTTGCATCAGGAATATCTCGACAGAGGCGAAAGCATTTACACCGGCAGAGTGGATTCCATACAGGTGCATCCGGGACGGAACCGCGTGAAGTTTGTCTGGGAAATCAAAGCCGATCCGCGTATCACTAAAACCGAAATATCGTGGCGGGAAGGCGCTGAGAAAAAAAACAGGGAATTTGACGTCATCCGCACGGGAGGCAACGCTTTTATGATGGAAACCATTATCGACAACCTCGATGAAGGTACCTATTATTTTGAATTTTTGACCAAAGACGACAAGGGCAATCGCTCGCTTGCTTTCGGAAAAACAGTGGAAGTGTTCGGCGACCAGTACCTGTCGCTGCTGAAGGCGCGTACAATAACCAACATCACCATCCGAACCCTCAACGACCCGCTCCTGTTGCAGTGGTCGGCAGCCGATAACGGCGTGGTGGAAACCTGGGTGATGTACGAATCCGAATCGATGGGTAAAGCGATTAAACACACAGTTCTGTCCAACGAAGAGGAATCGTCACTTACGGATTTTGTACCCGGAGGAACATACACCGTTGTTACATGTTTTTGTCCGGCGCCCGCAGCCCTGGATACCTTCTTCATAACTTCCGCCGAAGCGACGTTCCCCACCAAATTCTTCTTAGACAAAACCGGATGGATTCCCTACGCCACAGGCACGCACGTCGGCAACGGCGGCGGTCTGTCCTGCCTGCTGGACGATAACTACAGCAGCTACTGGTACTCGCCCACCGGCGAATTTTACAACACGGAAAAACCGCTCTATGTAGGGTTCGACATGCTGCACGAACGCATGATTACGGAAATAGCATTAGAAAAACGCTGGGACACCAGAATGGCGGAAATCATGATAAGCCTCGACAATGTCAGCTGGACACCCATAGGCTCCATCCTCATCGACAATAACGACGAACGGGGAAGAGGTTCTCTCGTCCTTGAGCAAGCCGTCAAAGCGCGCTATGTCCGCCTCTACCTCACCAAAAGCAGCAACGAGGACGGTCGTGGGACTATCTGGGAAATAGACCTGTATGGCTACGAAATCAGAGACGCTCCCACTCCCGGCATTTTCCGCTACGACAGAAGCGACTGGAGCATCGTCGCCTTTTCCAGCAATAACGAGGGATTCGAAGCAAGAACTCTTATTGATAATATCCTTACTACCTTCTGGCGTCCGCGAACCAACCCGTATGCGCCGCTTCCCCACTGGGCGGTTATAGATATAGGTTCGCCGAAGGAAATCGCCAAGATAGTAACCTATCGTCGTCAGCAGAATGCCTATACCCGAACGGTACAGTACTTCATCGGCAACAACCCCGACCCGAACGCCGCCGGATGGGTCAAAATCGGCGAAGGAGTGATGTCTGAAACAACGGGCGACAATAACTCCGGAGGCGAAGTATTAACTATCGACATCCCCGAATCGATGAATACCGCACAGGGACGCTATCTGAAAATGGTTCTCCCGGACACCAACTGCTCAGGAGTTGATACAAGTGGCGCCGTCGCGGAAATTTATCTCTACGGCAAAAAGAATTAAACAAAATTCTAAAACAAAAAAGGACAGGTTTTCCTGTCCTTTTTTGTTTTTAATCATAAAACAACCCACAACTGCACATAAGCGCCTTCCCCGAAAAGCGTCTCCACCTTCACTCGTATATCTTTTTCACAGTAATACTATCGGAATGTGCGCATTTTCGGACAAAATGTCAGTAATACTGCCGAAATATATGTCTTTTTTTGGCTAAATCTTATTTTGAGGCGCTATGGTAGAGACGCAATGCATTGCGTCTCTACATCTACCAATAACATCTGCGCTTGCCGTCTTTGCGAGGCGTAGCCGACGAAATCCAGAAATAGACTTAATAAAATTATTTTATGCTTTATTTTTGTGGTTTGCTTCGGCTTGCGCCTCGCATGACGCTACGCCGAACGAGGGGAATGTAGTAGTCACATCCCTCCATAGTACCTCAAAATAAGATTTAGCCGATTTTTTTTAAATCCACTAATTATACGAATTTTTAACCGCCACATCCTCAAGGGAAAATTTCGGTATCTATAGCCCTAAGCCGGACAAGCCGGAACCAAAAAGGGTAATACGACAAAGAAATTTTTTAACACAAAGGACACAAAGTGTTTCACAAAGGCAAACACTTTGTGAACTTTGTGAAAATTCTTTGTGTCCTTTGTGTTAAAACAACCATATTAAAATTACATATTCTGCCAAAAATTACATCAATTTCGGAAATAAGATACTAACAGAGTTTAGAACCCTGTTCTGGGGCGCCTCTCTTCGGCGGCGCTTGTGCAGGTTTATAACCGGTACGTTATCCTCCTTGTTATTCCGCGCTGCGCTTCGCCTTCGGCTTTGCTTGCACGGGGTAACGAGAAAATGCGTGGTTTTTCTACCTTCCGCCTTATTCTTTCTTGTTCGCTATTCAATCTTTTGTATTAACTTTGTCGAAATAAAAAATACAAAAATAGCATGAATGATATTCAAAAATGGGCAATTGAAACTATAAGCACAGAGGCGAAAGCCATTAAAAAACTGACATCTTTTATTGATGAGGATTTTGAAAAAACAGTTGAAGCGATTTTTAAAAGTAAAGGGAAATTGATCGCTACCGGCGTTGGAAAAAGCGCAATTATTGCACAAAAAATAGTTGCAACTTTAAATTCTACAGGAACCCCGGCAGTATTCATGCATGCAGCCGATGCAATTCATGGCGATTTGGGCATGATAACTCCCGACGATCTTGTGCTTTGCCTGTCGAAGAGCGGGAATACTCCTGAAATCAAAGTTCTTATACCACTTATCAGAAATATGGGCAACAGAATCATATCATTAGCCTCTACTCCGAAATCATATCTCGAAGAGCAAGCCGATTATAAATTAAAAGCATACGTAGATGCGGAAGCCTGTCCCAATAATTTAGCGCCAACCTCAAGCACTACGGCGCATTTAGTCACCGGAGATGCTTTGGCAATCTGTCTGTTAAGACTTAGAGGATTTTCTCCCGACGATTTTGCAAGAGTTCATCCGGGAGGCTCTTTGGGTAAAAAGCTATATTTAAGAGTTGCCGATATTATCAGTAAAGAAAAACCCATAGTCCGCATCGAATCAAGCATTGATGCCGTTATTCTTGAAATTTCGTCCAAAATGTTGGGCGCTACCGCCGTTCTGGATAATGAAAACCTGAACGGAATTATAACAGACGGAGATTTAAGGCGAATGTTGGAAAAAAATAAAGATTTTCAACATCTGCAAGCCAAAGATATCATGAGCAAAAATCCAATAACAATCGACTACGACGAATTGGCAATCAAGGCATTCAATCTAATGGAAAGCCATTCCATAACTCAACTCATAGTTATGCACGAAGGTAAATATACAGGCATGGTACATATTCACGATATTCTTAGAGAAGGTATAATTTAACGATGAACCGGTGAATGAAGAAAAATTCGTGTAATTCGTGGAAATTGTCTGAACCTTGATTAAAGGATTAAAAGATTTTCATGATTTTTACCGTCGTAGAAAAAATTCGTGTAATTGGCTCCGCCGAACTTACGTTTCGTAAAAAATCGCGGATTTAAAATTCGTTCAATTCGGTGATCAAAAAGAATCCCGTTAGACACTGCTATCTAACGGGATTCTTTGTTTTGTCTATCGACGTACAAAGATTTATTTAAGTACAATTGTATTAAACGAATCCGGTTCTAATATGGCGGAAATCAGGCGGTCGCCTATTTTGATAACAGGACTTATTTTCTCTTTTTGGTCGTTTTGAATTACGATTACGTAACTGTTATCCACATTTTTGAAGGCTAACATGTTAGTGAATGTTCCCGATAACGGAAGACGTTGCGCTCCGGCAAGAACATAATGACTGACATGCTTCAACAAATAATATTCGTAATTGAA
>JAISRS010000377.1 GCA_031273485.1 Prevotellaceae bacterium | reverse complement strand
GCAGCTTTTTCGCAGTCGGAATTTTTGATAATAGCGGGCTATTTGATGAAATTCCGACAAGATAAAAGCCTTTTTAGACCCAAATAACTCCGTAGAAAAATTTTTAAACAGTTTCTCAGATAATAATTTTATCTTTGCGGCATTAATTTCAAAAAACAGTTGGTTATGAAAGATGGTCAGAGTAATTATTTGAACATGGTGAATGCCGTATTGAA
Source organism: Prevotellaceae bacterium (assembly GCA_031273485.1). Classification (GTDB taxonomy): domain Bacteria; phylum Bacteroidota; class Bacteroidia; order Bacteroidales; family UBA932; genus JAIRLF01. The sequence continues at coordinate 4,227 of JAISRS010000377.1, read as the reverse complement.
ACTTTTCAGTGACAATTTAGCGGCATGGAATGGCATTGTTGTGGTAGTTGACGGTTTCAAACAGTTGAAAGAAACCGGCCTGTCTCTCAATGATGCGGCTACCAAACAGAGCGACAATGATCCGAAAGGGCATACGGCAGCGAAGGAACGCTCGCGCGATGCGCTGGAAAACCTGTTGTACCGTACGGCGCTCCGTGTGCGCAGCTACGCGCGAAAGATTGATGATGATGTGCTGGCGGGCAAAACGCTTTTTTCGCGCTCCGAACTCGACCGCCTGAAGACCAACGACCTGCTGACGCGCGGTCGCGTAGTACTCGACGTCTGCAGGGACAATCTGCCTGCCCTGGCGGCTTACCAGGTGGACCAGAAAACGGTTGACAGCCTGAGTGAATACATCGAACGCACGGCGGAACTGTACGCCAAACGCGACACGGTGATAGACCAGCGCATGGAGGCCACCGAACGTCTGGCACGACTGTTCAGTCAGGCCCGCAAGCAGCTCAAAGCGTTGGACGACCTCGTGGAAGGCTTTGTGGACGACGATACTTTCGTGGCGGAGTATTTCAATGCACGGCGGATACACGATTTAAAGGGCAGGAAAGCGAAACCGGCGGAAGAATAAATCAGGCAATAAATAAGAATAGATATATAAATGAGGTATAAATAGAAAATAAAATATAATTGAGCTAACGCTCTTATTCTTTGATTAGCAAATCTACCAAATTTCAAGTCAGTGAGAATAAGTATGCGAAAGTTCACGTCTTCGGGCGTGGACTGTTCGTGCTTATTAACTGACGACGGTTTTTGGTAGAACCTGCTAATCTGAATAAGCAATCAACGAACAGTTTCACGCTTTTTTCGTGCGGTTGCGGTTGGAAATAAGTAAATGATAAAAGTATCAGATAACAACAATTTTAAAATTAGAACTATGAAACAGTATTCAGAACAAATGCAACTGCACGCCGATGGCGGCACGAGAGTAATGGAGACCGGAGACCAAAAAGAGATGAATCAGAAAAATGCCATCACTCAAAAAAGCACTACTCAGGAAAATGTCGTATCCTTCAATACAGAGGATTATTCAGTCTTTTTGTCGAAAGCATTTACTGATTTAATTGATTTGGCTGGAGAAGACGCAGAAACTTTTATAGAATTATTCTATAACAGAAAACAAGAATATGCCGAATTTCAAACGATTGCTTCAAATTTGTATGCTTCCGGAGATAATATACTCGTAATAGGCGATGCTGGGATAGGCAAAAGTAATTTTATATACAGGCTCTTTTATGAAGATGATAAACTTAAAGAAAATAAATTATATCCAATCATGATTGACTATAGAAAAATTGCAACAGATAATAAGTTGACAGGAATGAAACTGATATTTATTGAAGAGATGTTTAAATACTTTGAAGATATTGATTATGCTCTCATTCCTGTTGGTGGAGGCAAAATAGAAAATATAGATGACAATCTTCATCATATCCAAAAAGGTATAGCCAACGTAGCTCGTGAAAAGAAAAAGAATAAACAACCATTAGTTTTTATTGACGATTTGGATTATGCCGAAAACGATGCATTATTTCCGATATTGGATTTCTTAGCACCTTATGCTCGTACCATAAATGTCAGTATTTTGATGTGTGTTCGACCTCCTTTATATCAAGTACTTTGTAATAATGACTCGACTTATGCTATTTTATTTGCACATACTCCAAGACATATCAATCTGCGATCTATGGATTTGCATAGCGTTCTTGCTATGAGATTAGCACCTATTTTAACTTTAAATCAAAACAAAAAAATAATTGAAAATATTTGGGAGAGATTGACTCGCGTAAAATCTTCTCAAGAAAAAAAATACAAGAATATATTAAAGAAACTCGGTGTAAAAAACTTGGACGATTTGACTGAAATAGTGTATCCGTTTACTGACAGCTACATTAATTTTATGAAAAAAGTTACATTGGAAGATTTGCGAGAAATGTTTACGATAGCTACAAAAAGTTTGGTTTTCATATTGGAAAACTATAATAATTTAACAACCATAAAAGAACATGAAGAAGTACGAAAAGTGATTTCAAGGCAACATATTATTGATTTATTTACCCCTCAAGACGAATATCATTTGTTTAATTTACATGAAAGAATAAATTCAAAGGGGAATTCTTTATATTTTAATGTCTTAGAAGCCATTCAACTATATGAAAGTAATTTAAATCCAAAGTTTAAAATTAGCCTAAAAGAGCTTGGGCATGCAGAAGAACAAATTGAGGAAGCATTAACGGAAATGGGATACAAACGCAATAGATTATTATTACAACATAATTTTAATTATGCCAAAGACCATCTTAAAAAGCCCGTAAAGTATACAATAACAGAAAAAGGGATATACTACATTCAGGAAATTTCAAAATGGAATGAATATAAGGACAAATATAAAACATCAAAAAATTCTATCATTGAAAAATACAGTTACAATGAAACAAAATAATATCAAACACTATATAGAAAAGAAATATCGAAATTTGCAATCATCTTTTTTACGGGTAGATATATTGATTTTTTGTTGTTATATTTTGAAACAACAAAAGAGAAATAAAATAAAAATGTATGACGTTTGGCGTAATTTGGCATATTACGATTATTATTATTATACAAAGTATAAATCTATTCAAATGGAAATGAAAATACTTTTTCCTTTGTATAAAAATAACCGAAAAAGGAATAAGTATTTTAAGATAAGCAAAGTATTGGTTGATTACTGGGGTCAAAAATTTGAAATTGAATATAAACAACACGAAGGAATTTATTCTGTATTTAAATCATTAGACCATGAAAAGTAAATGCTTCTTAAAGAAACAAAGTAAATGTGTTTTAGGAAGGAAAAACCCTTGCTGTATGTGTTCGTATAGCATTAAAAAAATCGAAGGTATTGACGATATGAAAGATTATGTAAACATAGTCATGTCAAGAAATAATACAAAGCGGGCTTATATTGTTTCTGCTTTGTCTTTATTGGTTTCTGCTTTAATGTTAGTTCTAAAAATATTAGAGACATGCTGCTTATCCCTTAAGTGAGCGACAAGACTTGTGCATGCGACACTGTAATTGGTAACAGTAAACAGTTCGGGCAGTTCTACCCGAAATGCTACCGTAATATCGGCATCCTTGCTGACGATACAGCTATTCTCTACCGCCAGCAGCGGAAATTTACTTTACCGGCGTGTTTAAACAAAGGGTCGGATATACGCCGAAGGAATACCGTTCAGGAGCGAGTGTGTAGCGAACTGTTTTTGTTTCGGAAAACGGATGCTTTTTCGCTGATTTCTTCCATACTCAGGTCTTCAAATAAATCTTCCTGCCATTTTGTATAATCAAAAGGCTCTTTCTGAATAAGCATGATGAAACGTTCGGTTTCGACCAAACCCAAATTTTTTAACAAGACGTCCATGCCGTCATTTCTGATAATCGTATCTGTTCTCATTTTTTTCACACCTCCAATATTTTAATAAAATCCAACGGATTAATAACTGTAATTTCTTCAAAAGCGGTATTCAATAGCTTTTTATCCGTAGTCAAAAAATAATCACAATTCGCTTTGATTGCACAGGCAATATGTAATGCATCTTTCTTTTTAACATTCTTGCGCATTATTTCCTTTCCAAGTTCAACAATTTCGTCCGACACATCCATGTCGAATTTCGCAATGTTCCTCCATTGCTTAATAGCTCTCTTGCGGCCTTCATAAGGATTGACGGAATTTTCGTAATCCAGTATATAAGACCATACAAGTTCAAATGTTCCTTGTAATATTTCTTTTTGAATAAATAATTTTGCTTCGGATTCCAACCGGATAATCAAATAGGATTGGTCATCGTACGGTCGATTGAAACAGCAATTATCCAAATATATCCTATAACTCATGTCTATCAATTTACTTTAATGATGTAAAGGTACAACTTTTCCCAATACTCACAGGAAATTTTTTAAACCATCAGGCAAAAATCGGCTAAATCTTTTTTTGAGGTGCTATGGATCATTCTTGTCTTCGCGTAAAAAATCGGTACGAATAACGTTGGCTGTGTGAGAGATGTCTCGACTACGCTGCGCTCCGCTCGACATGACGGTCGTACCGGCTGGAAATGGGGGGGTGTGGGGGGGGGGGCCCCCCCCCCCCCCCCCGGTGTAAACACGAACCCCAAAGTAATTAATAAAAAAAAAAAA
>JAISRS010000346.1 GCA_031273485.1 Prevotellaceae bacterium | reverse complement strand
ATCGATTAATTTATCATTAATAATTAACAATTAACCATTAGAAAAACGCATTTGCGTTTTTCTTAACCCCCGAATTACGGCGTTTTTTGCGCTCGCCGGGCAGTTTGGCGTCAAAAAACCGAGTTTTTGAGCGGCCCAAAATAGCAAAATGATAGTTTTGTCGTTTTGCTATTTTTACCAATCAAGGGGCAGTCTCAAAAGTAATCCGGCACGCAGATGACGCAGATTGAAAATAAGTAGCGGGGGAAACAACGTCTTAGTGCAAACCGCGTATCCCTACACACCAAAAAAAAGACTCACGATTTCTCGTAAGTCCTTCATTCCCCCAGGTGGGCGTTGACGGATTCGAACCGCCGACCCTCTGCTTGTAAGGCAGATTTTGCCCGTTTTTATCCATTTTCTTCCATTTATATATGTTATATAAATTGCTGTATATTATACATATAACAAAAATATATAAATATTCGATATTTGTTTATTATCATATAATTCGTATATTTGTGTGCAAATTGTGTGTACATGTTTTTGTGTACACAGAACTATAAAAGAGCCTATGGATACGTATGTTTTGAATGGAATTACTATTGCTCCGATGTTGGACAATCGTCGTGAAATCAAGTCTGGAAGCTACCCTGTAAAAATTCGGGTTACTTATAAACGCGACCGTAAATATTATTCGACGGGAAAATCCTTATCTGTTTCCGATTGGGAAAAGTTGGAAAAAACAAAGAATATGGGATTGTTGTGTATCAAAAAAGACCTTCAAATCTCTTTTGAGAAGGTTAGGGATGTCGTACAATCATTGGTAAGCGAAGGAATTTTTTCGTTTGACGCATTAAATACCCGTTTGGGAAAATGCGTAAGTGATACTCTCAACGCTGCTTTCCTAGCCAAAATAGATTGTTTAGTCGAAACGGGCGCAATTGGAAACTCTATTACCTATTCCTGTGCGCTTAAACATTTGGAGAAATATGCTGGTGCCAAAGTTACTTTTGCTTCAATTACAGTTGATTGGCTCAAAAAATATGAGAAAGCAATGCTGAATGAGGGCAAAAGTTATACCACTATCTCTATGTACATCCGCAGCATACGTGCGTTATTCAATGAGGCGATAAATGCCGGAATTATCAAAGGGGGACAATATCCTTTTGGTAAGGGTAAATACGAAATTCCAACCGGTAAAGGTCGGAAAATGGCATTGACATTGCAACAGATAAAACAAATTATCACTTATACAGATGAAGCAGAAGCCACCGAACATTACAGGGATTTGTGGTTTTTCTCCTATTTGTGCAACGGTATCAACATTAACGATATGTTAAAATTGAAATATGCTAATATCGACGGTGATGAAATTCATTTTTACCGTTCCAAAACTTTGCATACATCCAAAGAAAAGAAGGAGATAGAGGCATTGCTCACACCGGAGATGAAACAGATTATTGAGCGGTGGGGTAATCTTGATAAAGACTTGAACAATTATGTATTTCCTTTTCTCACAGGGAACGAAACTCCAATAGAGCAAAAGAAAAGGATTCAAGACATTACCCGTCGGATAAACAAACATATAAAGAAGATTGGAGATAAGTTAGGCATCCCGAACATAAGCACTTATACGGCAAGACATTCGTTTGCCAGCGTTCTGAAAAGAAGTGGAGCTAATATCGCCTATATTTCTGATAGTCTGGGACACAGTGATTTGAAGACAACCGAGAACTATCTGGCTTCCTTTGAAAAAGAAGAAAGAATCAAAAATGCTGCGTTTTTGACTAATTTTGGGACAGATTGATTTTTAACACATTATTATATAGAGTTATTCGAAAACAGTATTACCTTTGCCTTGAAATCAATGTGATTTATAATATGGTGAAAATCAGTCGTTGATAATTCGTTTTAATATTCGTTATGTCCGAATTTATTACCTTTTTTCGGACACAATTATTCGAGAAGATAAAAATGGGTGATAGTATATCAGGTAAAATTCGGCAACGAATAACGAAAGGGAAAGCAGGTAAAATTTACTTTGCGAAGGATTTTAATGATTTGGGAAATTCTGAAATTATTAATAGAGCTTTGTCGCGACTTGAGAATAATAAAATTTTAATTCGCTTATCGCAAGGAATATATCTATATCCTATTGTTGATAAGGAACTTGGCGTTTTTTATCCGGCACCTGATACGATTGCAAAAGCAATTGCAAAGCGAGATAATGTTCGGATACTGCCGACCGGTAGCCATGCCATGAATTTACTGGGACTTTCGACACAAGTATCCATGAATGTTGTTTATCACACTGATGGCACGCCCCGTAAAATCAAGATTGGAAAGAGAAAGATTACATTTAAAAAGGCATCTCCCCGTAATTTCGAATATAAAGGAACGATTATTCCTTTGATTGTTTCTGCATTAAAAGAAATAGGAAAAGACAATGTAAGTGCCGAACAATTAAAGCAATTAGAACAAATATTATCTCAATCCGAAGAAAAGAAAATCCTGCTTAATGATGCCAATCACGCACCTGCATGGATAAAAAAAAACATCTTACCTTTAATTAATAAATTATGAATAATTGGCAAGTATTAACATCAGGAAGGCGGCGAATTATAATAGAAAATATCGCAAATCAAACCGGGTTTTCTGGGTGTACGACAAAATTCCGTATCAGCTAACATTTTTATAATCAGTAATTTTATTTCTTACTACGTCATACTTTCCACTTTTGTAGCAAGTTCTAAGATTCAGCATTTGCTTTGCCCCTTGAAGTGTCCAGCGTTGACCGGAGAGTTTCATCCTTTTTTGAATGACGTCTCTGTTGGCTGATTCAATCGCACCGGAACCGATTAAAAGTCCCTCCTTGATAAACTT
>JAISRS010000187.1 GCA_031273485.1 Prevotellaceae bacterium | reverse complement strand
TTAGAGTCATGATTTTACTCTTTCGTAATACTCTCGTGTACGTGTGTCCACTTTTATTATTTCGCCTTGTTCGATGAAGAGCGGCACTTTGATTTCGGCTCCGGTTTCCAGAGTTGCGGGTTTCAGCGCCGACGACGATGCCGTATCGCCTTTTAGCCCCGGTTCGGTGTATGTTACTTCCAATTCGACAAACGGAGGCATTTCGCATGTTAAAACGCGGTCTTCGTCTGCATTGAACATCATTTCCACATACTGCCCGGCTTTCATCAAATCGGGGTTATTCACCATTTCGGGTAATAATGATATTTGTTCAAATGTTTCATTGTGCATAAAATGAAAATTTGAATCATCTTTATACAAAAATTGATATGGACGACGTTCTATGCTTACCAAATCTATTTTTTCGCCTGCTGTAAAAGTGTTTTCAAGGATTCTGCCGGATTCCAAATTCCGCATTTTCACTTTCACAAAAGCGCCTCCCTTGCCGGGTTTAACATGCTGAAACCAAACTATCGAACAGGGTTTGCCGTTAAAATTAATACATAATCCGTTTTTAAAATCTGCTGTACTTGCCATGTGTTATTATTTTTGATTTTTGAAATAATTAGTAATATGCTATTTCTCTTTTTATTACCGAAAATAAATTATTATTCATATACTCTTGTTTTTCAATCCAGTTACCTGCCGAATCAAGAACATATTTATAGTTGATAGTCAATTTTTCGGGGTCGTCTGCGTAAGAAGACACTTCCGAAGCAATATTTCCATTGCTGTCGTAGGTATATGTTTGGATGTGAAGGATTCTGCCGGAAGATGTAACTTCCGCTTTTTTCTCAACCTTGTTTTGAGCGTTATAGGTATATTGAAAATTAATAGTTTTTTGCGGCATTTGTTGCGCCTCCGACTGTAACAGTCCCGCCCGATTATATGTATATTTAAATATGCGGTAAGTGCCTCTTTTATCGTAATCTATCCTCTGGGTGATATCCCCTTTTGAGTTGAGATTATATTTGGCGTATAATTCCGAAGTTCCGGCGTCGTATGTTATGTTAACTATTATTTTAGAGTCGTTTATTTGATATTGTTTCACAAAATTTTTATTATATCCGTAATTATTCACCTTTTCCTCGGTCAATGTTCCCGATTCGTCATAGCCGAATATTCCGCTGTATGAAACTTCTCCCGAAGCGGACGAGTATTCTTCCTTGGTTTTACATCCGTTGGGGTTGAACTCCAAGGTAACCCGCCTTACTTCTTTTTGTTTGTCATAATCGTAATTTTCAACTTGATATTCCCGTTCAACAATTGATTTTACCCCTCCTTTCAGTCCTAATTCCGAAAGTTTGGCGTCGAACTGCGCCCGCAATGCCGCAAACGGACAAAACAGGATAATTAAGCAGATTATTTTTCCGAATCTGTTTGTATTGCCCCAAATTGTCGGGCGAATTATAATTCCCGCCTTTTGTTTTTTCTCCGAATAAACAGGATATGAATTTTTTAAATTAACCATCATCTATATTTTATTTATATTTTCATCAACTTGATAAAATACCGTTGCGTAACAAATTGTTTTCGATATTGTTCTGTTCATGCCCAAATAATTGTTACAGCATCAGGCAATTGATTTTTATGCATATTGATTTTTATACTTCACGCTTATAATTGTTTAACAACTTCGAGAAATTGTTCGCTAAAAAAGCTGTTTCCGTTGCGTTTATCGAATTTTTCGGCTAAATCTTTTGCTCTGTCGCTATAATAGTCATAGATTTCCTGTAGATTATAGATATTATCCGTTCTGTACCATGCAAGCGAGGGTTTTACGTCCAGGGTTCGGACGGTTTCTCCTTTCAACAGGGGTAAAACGCTGAGAGAGAAAAGAAAATCGAAATAATTGTCGCTGTTGACATTCCAGTGAACATACTGTTCAAAAAACGTCCATGCCTTGTCCTTGTCGTAATCGGTTAAGAATCTTACCAATTCGCCTACTTCAGCAATTAAGGAAGTATCATTTTCGAGATTATTCAAATCCTCTTCCGCTTTCAGGAAATATTCGTATGCTTTTTCCATATTTCCTGCTTGCCGGAAGTATTTTACGCAGCCGCAGTATGCCGAAAACGGCATGTGTCCGCAGGTTATTTTCTTTGTCAGCATATCGTTACCAACAGCGAGAGCTTTGTCGAAATTACCTAAACGCAGTTCAAGTTCAACATCATCATCAAGTTCGCATGCGCGGCAGTTTGCCATATCGTCTTTTATTTGCTGATTTCTGAGGTCAATATATTTTCTTGCCTCATCCAAATTGTTGAGAAACATTGCCAGATGCGCCTTTACGGTGTAATATGGTCTAAGGCTAAAGCCGTTACGTTCCAGACGCATTTTATAATCTTCCGTAATAGCTTCGACTTGATTTAGTGATATTGAGCAATTTCGTCTTGCCGAGCCGATCATCCATTTATATTCCCAAAGGAAATCACTTTCGTCGAACGTATCGGGATGCTTGTCGAAAGTATCGAGAATCCATGTAAATGCAGGGAAACTCTCATCACAGTGGGGTGTATCCTTTTCGTCCAATATCAGGAATAATCTAAGATCGAAGCCCCATTCCACATCGTTGTGAGCGTCGGCAAGATTTATTGCTTGTTTAAGCAGAGCTATCCGGTCACTCGGAGATGACAACATATCTCTCTTTATCAGAAGTTTTTGTATTTGTAAAATATAATTCATTGTGTTAAATTATATATCGTCAACCTCTTTAATTTTCTCTCTTATTTTAAGTTCCAGTTCGTTGGAGAGTTCGGGATTATCCTGCAATAATTTTTTAACGCCTTCTCTTCCCTGCGCCAGTTTTGTATCTCCGTAGCTGAACCACGAACCGCTTTTTTTGATGATATTCAGGTCTGTTCCCAGATCCACGATTTCTCCGATTTTAGATATGCCTTCTCCGAATATCATGTCAAATTCCGCTTTTTTGAACGGTGGAGCCATTTTGTTTTTAATGACTTTTGCTCTTGTTCGCGAGCCCCAATGATCTTCGCCTTCTTTCAGCGATGATATTTTACGCACGTCAATACGTATGGAAGCGTAGAATTTCAGGGCGTTACCGCCTGTTGTTGTTTCCGGCGAGCCGAACATGACGCCTATTTTGTCGCGTAATTGGTTGATAAATATACAGCAAGTGTTTGTTTTATTGATTGTTCCTGCGAGTTTACGCAAGGCTTGCGACATCAGGCGGGCTTGCAGTCCCATATTTTTATCGCCCATTTCTCCTTCTATTTCCGTTTTCGGCGTCAAAGCGGCAACCGAGTCAACCACAACTATATCAACCGCTCCGGAGCGTATTAATTGTTCGGTTATTTCCAGAGCCTGTTCGCCGTTGTCGGGTTGCGAAATCAGTAAAGTGTTCACATCTACGCCCAATTTTATTGCATAACTTCTGTCAAAAGCATGTTCCGCGTCAATAATTGCGGCTATGCCTCCAAGTTTTTGGGCTTCAGCAATTGCATGTATTGCGAGGGTTGTTTTTCCCGAAGATTCGGGTCCGTATATCTCAATTACTCTGCCTCTTGGATATCCGCCTATTCCCAAAGCATGATCCAGACCTATGGAGCCGGAAGAGATAACGGGCACTTCCTCCACCGCCTTATCGCCCATTCTCATAATGGTTCCCTTGCCAAAATCTTTATCTATTTTGTCAAGAGCAGCTTGTAGAGCTTTTAATTTTTCGTTGTTAGCTTCTGCTTTTTTTACTTCTTCTTTTTCTTTTGCCATGATAAATTATTTTTTATTATAAAGTTCCGGATTTAAATCCGGGTCGTTATACATTTTCATTTGTTTATACGTTTTCATATATTTTCTACCTGCGGCGATATCGTCCAATAATCGGTTGATTGCTACGGATAAATCTGTTTGTTGTTCTTTCAGTATTTTAAGTTTCCGATTACATGCTTCGGCGTGTTCTTTACTTGTGCCTGTTCTGGTGGTTTCCAGATACATGTGATATATTTTCAGGGCAAGTATCGAAAGTCTGTCGATTGCCCAGGCGGGGCTTTCGGTATTGACCGTGGCATCGGTTAGTTTATTGACATCTTTAAATTTATCGAGAAAATAACTGTCGATTAACTCTACCAAGTCTGTTCTGTCCTGATTGGATTTGTCTATTCTTCGCTTTATTTGCAGAGCTTCAACGGGATCAATGTCTGGATTGCGGATAATATCTTCCAAATGCCACTGCACTGTATCTATCCAGTTTTTGAGATACAGATAGTGTTCAATATCAGGCGCTAAGTATGGATTATTTACGGGAGCATCCACATTGTCCGTTTTGTGATACTGTTCTATTGATTCGTTAAATATCTTGATACAGGAATCAGCAAACAGTTTGTTTATTTGATTAAAAATATTTTGGTTTGTCATTTTTGTCGTATAAACAGACTGTCAATAAATTCCTTAAAGTATTGTTTCCTTTCCGGTTTCACGTCAACTGCTTTGAGTTCGTTTTCCACAGCGGAAAAATATTCTTTTACTTTGATTTCGGCAAGATCTTTCACTTTCAGGGTGTCGTAAATTGCTTTCACTCTGTTGTATTTCTCTTCAAAGGAGATGTTTGCGCCGTTGAGCAAAGCGACGAGTTCTTTTTTTTGTTCGCCCTTAGCCAGTCGGATTGCGGAGGTCAGCAAATATGTTTTTTTATTGTTTGCTATGTCTTTACCTACGTCTTTACCGATTTTTTTTGAATCCGCGTAGATGTCTAATATATCGTCTTGAATCTGGAAAGCCATTCCGAGATTCAGTCCAAGTCGGGCAAGTCTGTCCACATCTGCCGAAGGCGCTTCGCCCATTATTGCTCCTATTTTTGTTGATACCGAGATGAGCGCTGCTGTTTTGAGTTCAATCATCGTGAGATAATCTTCTTCGGTGACTGTGGTTTTTGCCTCATAATTCATGTCGTATTGTTGTCCTTCACAGACGCTTAATGCTGCTTTATTGAAGTTTTGCAAAATGTCCGGAATTTTTGTAGGTTCGGCATGGCACAGCAGTTTATAGGATTCGATACACATGGCATCGCCCGAAAGGATAGCAACGTTGACGTTCCATTTTTTATGGATAACGGGATGATTGCGTCTTATATCCGCATTATCCATTATATCATCGTGAATTAAGGTAAAACAATGGAACATTTCCAAACCCGTTGCCGGAAGTATGCATTTATCAAGAATCCTGTCGGTGAAAAGATTACAGGACAATAACGAGAGTATTGGTCTGATTCGTTTTCCGCCTATTGATAAACTGTATGTGACGGGAGTGTACAAATCCGAATGGTCGTTCGGATATTGCATTCCTCTTAGAGATTTCTCCACTAATTCTTTTAAATCTTCAGCTGAATACATTTATATTATTTATAATATTTCTACATTTTTATTTTTCACTAAAAATCTTTTCTTGAATACAAATATTTTTATCATATACTTTCTAATAATCCGCATTTATATCTAACGCAATAATATATTCCAATAATCCATGGCTATTACAACAATATTTTTATTCAAGATTCTAAATATACAGATGCAAATATAAAAATAAATGTTGTTTTTTAGCCGGTTTTTTTTTCGATAACGGACAATTTCACTGTATTAAATACTGACTGCGATAGTTCTGTATATATTTGTAAACTATTTGATATTTGTATTTTACAGTATGAAAAAATGCCGGAAGAGTAAATCTTCCGGCTTTAGAATATCCTTTAATCTTCCAATTGAAGTTTTTGTCGATAAACTGCGCGTTTGATTTCATCTCTGCGTTGTACGGATCTTTTCGTAAAATTTTTTCTTGCTCTAAGTTCTCTCAAAGCTCCTGTTTTCTCAAATTTTCGCTTAAATTTTTTAAGCGCTCTTTCTATATTTTCGCCCTCTTTAATGGGTACTATAATCATAAATTCTAAACACCTCCTTTCGGGGCGCAAAGGTATTTATAATTTTTATTTCTCCAAAATTTTTTGATTAATTATTGTTGTTCACTCTTTTTATGTACAAAAAGATTCGCAACAAATGACCTCCGAAAAAAATAGAAATGTCACATTTTTAGTCGCTTAATTATACGATTTTTTATCCGCGATTTTTTTAAAATTCAGACGAATTAGCCAAATAAAAAATTCTGCGGATTATGGTAATGGGTTAAAACAGTTGACCTGCTCATAAATTATTTTAGTTGCTGAATTAAACGACAAAAAAAATCCTGCGGATTTAGCCTAAGCGGGTAAAATAAAAGAAGAAATTCAGAACTCCAATACTGTATTGTATAATCAACATGTTACAAAAGTTGCATCGTAAATTCAATAAGATTTTTTCTACTGTATTGATTCAATCTTATGGACAATAATTATAGATAAAGTATTATTTAACACAGCATTATATTCACATTAAACTAAATGCCCTTTCCCAAATCAACGTAGTTAATTTACGAATGAGTATTGGAGTTCTGAAATTATGAATTACCTGCGCTGGTTTGTTGTCTGAACCTTGATTAAAGGAAGCCCCCAATCCCCTAAGCCGGACAAGCCGAAACCAAAAAGGGTGTATTTTACTACGTCGATTTTACGTTTGACTGCGTCTTTACGTTTTAAAATGTTGTTTCTTTACGAAGTATAAAAACCTTATTTCTATCTTATTCAAACAACAAAACAACCTCAGTAGAGACGCAATGCATTGCGTCTCTACAATATCGCCGTAGAACAGTCAATAACAAATGCGTATATCGATCATGAAAATCCTTTAATCAAGGTTCAGACAATAAAAATCTGCAAAAATTCTTATAATCTGTGTCATCTGCGTGCTTTTAAGACTGCCTCGTGGATAAAGAAAAAATCGTGGATTAGGCAGTTGGTTTAAAACTGTGGTCCATACATTTTCATCACAGTTTGGTAAACCAATTCATATTCGTATCCTTTGGACAGACCGAATTTTATAAGTTTATTTTTTAAATCTTCTTCTGATGGCATCACTGTTTTCATTAGTCTGCCGTCTTCGCATTTAACGATTTCAGACGGGAAATTTTTGAGTACATTGTAATTATGCGTAGCCATAATCACCGTTATACCAAATGTTTTGGAGAGTTCGTGTATTATCTTCATAATATTGGAACTTGTATCCGGATCGAGGTTTCCGGTAGGCTCGTCGGCGAGGATTATTTCGGGGTCATTCAACAGCGCGCGGGCAATTGCAACACGCTGTTGTTCGCCGCCCGACAACCTGTAAGGCATAGAATCCATTTTTTCCGACAAACCGACTATAGCCAAAACCTCGTCTATTCTTGCCGAAATCTCATATTTATTTACCCATCCTGTTGATTTCAGAACAAATAACAGGTTGTCGTGTACCGACCTGTCCGTTAATAATTGAAAATCCTGAAACACAACGCCTATTCTACGCCTTAAATTAGGTATATATTTGCTTTTTAATCCGTTTAATTGAAAATCCAATACCTTTGCATCTCCGGTATAAACCGGAATTTCTCCATTAATAGCCTTTATCAGTGTACTTTTACCACTTCCTACCCTGCCGATAAGATACACAAATTGACCTTTATTCATGTTGAAATTAATGTCGGTCAAAACCTTCAAATCTTTCTGGTAAATATCTACGCCTTTAAAATCTATAACACTTCCCATGTAACTAATACATAAGTTTTCTACCCGGTCTGATAACGGTTTTTACCGTGATTTTGTTTATAGAACACAATCTCCTCACGGAGGTACCCGTGCGTTGGGCAATTAAGCCCAGCGAATCTCCTTTTCTCACCGTCCATATTCTTGAACCTGAAACGCCTGCATGAGATGATTTTTTGCGATAATCGAAATTTTTTTGAGTCAATAAAACCGTATCGCTTTTAGCGCGCAGGCTATCGAAATCCACCAAATCTCGGGGGTTTACGCACTGACCTAAATATCTGAGTTCAAAGTGTAAATGCGCCCCATACGACCTGCCGGTATTGCCGCCATACCCTATCAAGTCGCCGGCTTTGACTGTTTGGTCGGGTTTAACAAATATTTTACTTAAATGACCGTAAAAACTTTCCAAACCGTTATTATGACGGATAACTATCAGGTTTCCATAGTTGCCCACTCTTTTTGCTATTCTAATCATGCCATCCATGGCGCTAAGTATCGAATCACCTTTATAGACTTTTAAATCAATGCCGTAATGGTATCTGTAGCGTCTTGGTCCAAATTCCGATGTTACCCTGTAATGTGTGGCTAAAGGATATTTAAAATCTGTTAAACAAATATATACGCTATCGTTCATGAGAACCGAATCGGGAGATACTTTATACGGATTAACTTGAAGATTATCCCAAATCATGTATAAATCGTCGGAAGGAATCATTCCTTCGCCGCCGGAATCTTCATCAAGGTCTAATGGTCTTTCAATATCTTCAATATCAGGCAAAGATGCAAGTTCTAAGGGATATAAATTTATTTCGGATTTAATTTTCAGCTTAGGAATAGTGTAACTGTGTGTTACGGACTTTTTTGTAACTGTTTTTTTCAGTATGGAAGCATGTAATGAACTTGATAATGCTACTGTTACGAATAATGATAAAATAATTTTGTGCATATTTTCTGTTTTATAATCATATCACTTTTAATGGTTGCAACAATTTGTATTTATTTCATTAATAAATAACAATTTGTATTTTATTTCCGGTAACATGATATTTATTAATATTAAGCGTCGATTTTTGCGTATTTTGCGTGAGCTTCAATAAATTCTCTGCGTGGAGGCACTTCATCTCCCATCAACATGGAAAATATTCTGTCGGCTTCCGAAGCATTTTCGATAGTTACCTGACGTAAAACCCTGTTTGCAGGATTCATAGTTGTGTCCCACAATTGCTCTGCGTTCATTTCACCAAGTCCTTTATATCTCTGTATATGAACTCCTGTTTCTTTGCCTTTTCCGAGTTCTTCCACTGCTGTTTTCCGTTCGTCTTCGTTCCAGCAATAACGTTCGTCTTTTCCTTTTTTTATTAAATACAAAGGGGGAGTAGCGATATACAGATGTCCGCGTTTGATTAAATCCTGCATGTGCCTGAAGAAAAATGTCATAATAAGTGTGGCGATATGGCTTCCATCGACGTCGGCATCGGTCATGATCACTATTTTATGATAACGTAATTTTTCCATGTTCAGACCTTTGGAATCATCTTCCGTACCAAGCGTAACGCCCAACGCTTGATAGATATTTTTTATTTCTTCGCTTTCAAACACTTTGTGTTCCATAGCTTTTTCTACGTTAAGAATTTTACCTCTCAACGGCATGATAGCTTGAAACGCTCTGTCCCTTCCCTGTTTAGCTGTTCCGCCTGCCGAATCTCCCTCAACGAGAAAGATTTCGCAATTGGCGGCGTTTCTGTCGGAACAATCGGCGAGTTTTCCGGGTAAACCCGCGCCGGAAAGCACTCCTTTACGTTGCACTATATCACGGGCTTTGCGAGCGGCATGTCGGGCGGTAGCCGCGAGTATTACTTTGTCGATAATGCGTTTTGCATCTTTGGGGTTTTCTTCCAAATAATTTTCCAAAGCAGAGCTAACAGCCTGATCCACTACGGCGGATACATCGCCATTTCCGAGTTTCGTTTTTGTTTGTCCTTCAAATTGAGGTTCCGCAACTTTTACCGAAATAACGGCAGTTAAACCTTCCCTGAAATCATCTCCACTGATATCGAATTTGAGTTTTGTCAGCATCCCCGATTTATCGGCGTATGCTTTTAAGGTTCTGGTTAACCCTCTGCGAAATCCGGTCAGATGCGTTCCGCCTTCTATTGTGTTGATATTATTTACATAAGAATGTACATTTTCGTTAAATCCGGTGTTATATTGCATTGCGAGTTCAACCGGCATACCGGATTTTTCGGTTTCTAAATAAATTGCTTTTTCTATGAGTTTTTCTCTTGTGGAATCAAGATATTCAACAAATTCCGACAATCCTCTTTCGGAATAAAATACTTCGGAGCGGTATTTATGTTCGTCTTCCTGATTTTCGATATCTGTTGTATCCTGTTCTCTTTCATCCGTCAAAGTAAGGTATATACCTTTATTTAAGAAGGATAACTCACGGATTCGTGCTGCGAGGATATCAAAATTATATTCCGTAACAGTGGTAAATATTTCGGCGTCGGGTTTAAAATATATTATCGTACCTGTTTCCTGTGTTTCTCCTATTACTTCCACCGCCGTCAATGGCGCTCCTTTGCTGTATGTTTGTCGAAATATTTTTCCGTCTCTTTTAATTGTTGCGATAAGTTCAACAGATAAGGCATTTACGCACGAAACGCCTACGCCGTGCAAGCCTCCCGACACTTTATAGCTTCCTTTGTCGAATTTTCCGCCTGCATGTAACACCGTCAGTACGACTTCCAATGCGGATTTGTTTTCTTTTTCGTGCCAATCGGTGGGTATTCCGCGACCATTATCGACCACAGTTATGGAATTATCCTTATGAATTGTGGTTTCTATATGTGTGGCATAACCTGCAAGGGCTTCATCTATAGAATTGTCTATCACTTCATAAACCAAATGGTGTAAACCTCTTGATCCTACATCTCCTATATACATTGATGGTCGTTTGCGCACTGCTTCAAGACCTTCCAATACTTGAATATTTTCCGCCGAGTAGTTAGTTATCTTATTATCATCTATTTCTGCCATAATAACTTTTAATTATTTTTTGCAAAG